>NZ_JBOBDQ010000086.1:0-16023 GCF_050586565.1 Pseudomonas sp. WC1 | reverse complement strand
GGTCTCGCAAATCAGGCGGTCAGGTGCTCATGCTTGCCAGCACACCGGTAAGCATTAGCGAAAAAGAGCGCGAGATACTATTTCGCCATCATGGAAGCGTCAAATTAATATCGTCAAAAAATAGTAGCCGTTTGACGGCACCTGTTCCGCCAGTCGCTCGCGCTGAACTTCCGGCCAGCCAGCGACCTCCACCGCAGGAATCGACTGACAAGGGAACCAAAGGATGAAACCGCTACCCTGCATCCTCTGCGCGACAGCTCTGCTCTGCGCGCAGCCCATCTTGGCCTGCACACCGGAAGAGGCCACGCAGAAAAGAGAGCAACTGGCAGGCCTGGTGAGCCAGCTGACCGAGCAGAACGCTCAAAAGGCCAAGGAAATCAATGAAGAGCTTCAGCACATGGACCTCGGCACCGCCAGCAAGGACCTGCCGGACAAGTGCCAGTTGATCGACAAGCGCATCCAGGAACTTAAAGAAGCGGAAAGGAAAACCTGACGGCGCCTGGATCAGCGCCGCTGCTGGGCCTGCATGTACTGACGAAGCAACTGGTTGATGCGGGTCTGGTAGCCGGCGCCCTGCTCCTTGAACCAGGCCAGTACGTCGGCATCCAGGCGGATGGTGACCGTTTGCTTGGCGGGCACCCGCAGTTCGGCACGGCGAAAGAAGTCATCGTCGAGTTCGGGGATGTCCGAGGTATCGACCGGGGCTTGGTCTTGCTCACAGCTTATGGACGGTTTCGACATAGCGCGTTACCTCACGTCGTGTGGCTCTTCTGGCGGAAATGATGCGGATCACATCACCCTGCCGTTCGGTGTAGGCGACCACGCTGACCCACGCATTGATCCAGCCCATGCCGATCCAGCGTGCCTCCGGGTACTCGAATCGCTCATCGCGCAGCGCCAGCATCGGCTGGCGGAACATCTCGGGCACATCGTTGAAGTCGATCCCGTGCTTGCGGATGTTGAGCTGGTTCTTTTCCTCGTCCCATTCAAATCGCACGGGACAATCGTATTTACAGCTGTACATACGCTACTCCTCCTTGGCTGCACATGCCAGAGGAGTGTGGCGGTCGGGCGACAAAATGCCCTGGCTGGAACAGGGTTTGGGAAATGGGCTACGCGCCCAGGGGAAAGAGGTGAAGCAACCCGCCACCGTTGCAGTGGCGGGCTCATTGCCGGAGGGGTTTACTCAGCCGCCGGCTTGCGCTTTTTCAGCGGCGCCAGGCCATCGGCGCTGGCCAGCGGCGCGTTGGCCTTCGGCTTGGCGGACGGCTTGCGCTTGGCGGCGCCCTTCTTGTCGGCGCCCGCCTTCTTCTCGGTCTTTTTCTTCTTGGTGCCGGCAGCCTTGCCCGAGGCCTTGACCTTCTTCGGACCGTTATAGGTACCCTTGACCTCCTTGATGACGCGGCGCTCGAACTGCTGCTTGAGGTAGCGTTCGATGCTCGACATCAGGTTCCAGTCGTTGTGGGTGATCAGCGAGATCGCCAGGCCTTCGCCACCGGCACGGCCGGTGCGGCCAATACGGTGCACGTACTCGTCACCGCTGCGTGGCATGTCGAAGTTGATCACCAGGTCCAGGCCGTCGATGTCCAGGCCGCGGGCCGCGACGTCAGTGGCCACCAGCACCTTGGAGCCGCCGTCCTTGAAGCGGTCGATGGCCAGCTTGCGGTCCTTCTGGTCCTTCTCGCCATGCAGGACGAACGCCTTGACCTCCTTGGCCACCAGGTGGCCGTAGATACGGTCGGCCAGGGCGCGGGTGTTGGTGAAGATGATTGCCTTCTTGTAGGTCTCGTTGGCCAGCAGCCACTGCACGATCTGCTCTTTATGCTGGTCGTGGTCGGCGGTGATGATCTGCTGGCGCGTGCCTTCGGCGAGCTGCGAGACGCTGTTGAGCATCAGGTGCTCAGGGTCTTTGAGCACCTTGCCGATGATGTCACGCAGGGCAGCGCCACCGGTGGTGGCCGAGAACAGCAGGGTCTGCTTGCGGTTTTCGCACTCTTTGCACAGGCGTTCCATGTCTTCGGCAAAGCCCATGTCGAGCATGCGGTCGGCTTCGTCGAGGATCAGCACGTCAACGTGGGACAGGTCGAGGTTGCCGGCATTGAGCTGCTCGAGCAGGCGACCCGGGGTGCCGATCAGCACGTCCGGCACCTTGCGCAGCATCGCCGCCTGTTCCTTGAAGTCTTCACCGCCGGTGACCAGCCCCGACTTGATATAGGTGAACTGGGAGAACAGTTGCACCTGCTTGAGGGTCTGCTGGGCCAACTCGCGGGTCGGCAGCAGGATCAGCGCACGTATTTCAACGCTCGGGCCGCTGCGGTCGACCAGGCGGTTGAGCAGTGGCAGCACGAAGGCGGCGGTCTTGCCGCTGCCGGTCTGCGCCGTCACCCGCAGGTCACGCCCTTGCAGGGCCAGGGGAATGGCCGCCGCCTGCACCGGGGTCGGCTCGACAAATTTCAGCTCGGCCACGGCTTTGAGCAGGCGTTCGTGCAGGGCGAATTGGGAAAACACGGGGTAACCTCGGGCAAGTGCGAAAAATTCAGTTGCATAGGGTAACGTTTTCCGTGGCCAGAACCGAATTTCTTTTGGCAACTTTGCGCCGATCCACGCTCTAATAACGCTTCGTACCGCAACACAGACCGTTTCCAATCCCATGGACATCCAACGCTTCTGGCGTGACGCCCTCGACCTCTGGGGCACGCTCGACCAACACCCCCTGCTGCACGCCGCCCTCGGCCTGGCCGTGCTGCTGCTCGTCTCGCTGCTGATCGGCCGTCTGGCGCGCTTCCTGATCCTGCACTCCACCCGCCTGCTAGGCCGCCAACAGGCACTCAGATGGCTGGACGATCTGCGCCACAACAAGGTGTTCCATCGTCTGGCCCAGACCACCCCGTCGCTGGTGGTGCAGTTCGGCCTGAAGCTGGTGCCGGAGCTGTCGGCCGCCGCCCAGCATTTTCTCGGCAATGTCGCGCTGGCCGTGACGCTGCTGTTCATGACCCGCGCCCTTTCCTGCCTGCTCGACGCGCTGCTGGACATCTACGCCCGCACCGAACATGCCCGCACCCGCTCGATCAAGGGCTACATGCAGCTGGCCAAGATGATGCTGTGGATCTTTGCCGCCATCGTCATCGTCGCCACCCTGATCGACCGCTCGCCACTGTTGCTGCTGTCCGGTCTGGGCGCCATGTCGGCGGTGCTGCTGTTGGTGTACAAGGACACCCTGCTGTCGTTCGTCGCCAGCGTGCAGCTGACCAGCAACGACATGCTGCATGTCGGCGACTGGATCGAAATGCCCCAGGCCGGCGCCGACGGCGACGTGGTCGACATCACCCTGCACACGGTCAAGGTGCAAAACTTCGACAAGACCATCGTCTCGATCCCCACCTGGCGCCTGATGAGCGAGTCGTTCCGCAATTACCGCGGCATGCAGCAATCCGGCGGGCGGCGGATCAAACGCAGCCTGTTCATCGACGCCGCCGGTGTGCGCTTCCTGAGCCCGGACGAAGAACAGCGCCTGGGACAGGTACGCCTGCTGGGCGACTACCTGGCGCAGAAGCGCCATGAACTGCATCACTGGAACGAAGCCCTGGGCCCGGTGGCGGAACTTTCGGCCAACCGCCGCAAGCTGACCAACATCGGCACCTTCCGCGCCTTCGCCCTGGCCTACCTGAAGAACCACCCCAACGTGCACCCGGACATGACCTGCATGGTCCGTCAGATGCAGACCACCGCCGAAGGTGTGCCGCTGGAGATCTACTGCTTCACTACCACCACGGCGTGGGCCGAATACGAGCGCATCCAGGGCGATATCTTCGACTACCTGCTGGCGGTATTGCCGGAGTTCGGCCTGAGCCTTTACCAGCAGCCGAGCGGCAACGACATGCGCGTGGGGCTGGCGGCCAGGCCGCCTATGGTGACCTCGACGCGGGAATTCGACGAAGCCTGATTCGGGATGCGTAAGAGCCGGCTTGCCCCGCGAAAAGGCTGACACGGCCAATCGCTGGGCAAGCCCGCCCTCACTGACCTCGAAAAAAATTTGGGCAGCACACCAGGGTCTTGTGCGCTCACAAAGCACAACGAAACAATTAGTTACAAGTATTTCAGAATTATTAAACGCCTGCCTTCGATAAATACGAATACCCGCCTCACCCCGCTTCTCCTAACCTGCAGCGAACAGGCCGCCCCAATGACAGGCGGCACGGTATCGGACAAAGGACTACGAGCAAGCGATGCGTCAGGACATCTCTTTGGAAAAACCACTCGACGAGCCGGACCGCAGCGACCCAGCCAACCGCCGCAAGGCACTGGCCGCCGGCAGCCTGGCCCATGGCGTGCACGATGGCCTTACCGACGTTATCTATGTGTTGCTGCCCATCTGGCAGGCCGCCTTCGGCCTGAGCTATGCCCAGGTCGGCCTGCTGCGCGGCGCCTACGCCGGGATGATGGCCGGCTTCCAGTTGCTGGCCAGCCGCGGTGCGCGCAAATGGGGCCGCGAAACCCTGCTTGTCAGGGGCACCGCCCTTGCGGGCTTCGCCTACCTGCTGGCGGCCCAGGCCACGGACATCAATCTGCTGCTGCTGGCGCTGATGATCGGTGGCCTTGGCGCCAGCACCCAGCACCCGCTGGCTTCGGCGCTGGTGTCCGACGCCTACGAGGGCAGCGGGCGGGTCAAGCAGGCGCTGGCCCAGTACAACTTCGCCGGGGATATCGGCAAGGCGGTCATCCCCGGCCTGACCGGGCTGGTGCTGGTTTACATCTCCTGGCAAACCAACGCCACCCTGCTCGGCGTGCTCGGTATCGCCGCCGCCTTCGCCTTGTGGTGGCTGATGCCGAAGAACCAGGCCCACGAAACCGCCAACAAGAAGACCAAGGTCGCCGACGTGACTGGCACGCCAGCCGGCCTGATGGCGCTGATCGCCACCGGCAGCATCGACAGCGGCGTGCGCATGGGCTTTTTGACCTTCCTGCCGTTCCTGCTGCAGAGCAAGGGCGCCAGCACCGAACACATCGGCCTGGCCCTGGCCCTGCTGTTCATCGGCGGCGCCTTCGGCAAGCTGTTCTGCGGCTACCTTGGCGCGCGCCTGGGGCCGGTACGCACGGTGATCTGCACGGAAGTGCTGACCGCGCTGCTGATCCTGCTGGCACTGGTATTGCCCTATGGCGCCCTGATGCTGGTGATGCCGCTGATCGGCGTGGCGCTCAACGGCACCTCGTCGGTACTTGGCGGCCTGGTTCCGGATTTCGCCCCACGGGACCGACGCGACCGGGTATTCGCCTGGTTCTACACCGGCACCGTGGGCGGCGGCGCCCTCGCCCCGGTGCTGATCGGCGCGATATCCGACCAGGCCGGCGTCACCGAGGGCCTGGTGGTGCTGGCCTGCGTGCTGCTGTTGACCTTGCCGCTGTGCCTGGTGATCTACAACGGCATGAAGGGACTGCCGCGCCGCTGATCCGCAACATCGGTCCAGATCTAGAACAACAAGGACGTCAATCATGAACAACGGACTGTCGCAACGATCCGCGCGTATCAGCGCGCCCGGCACCTCAAGCATGCGCAGCAAGGCCAACGCACTGCGTGATGCCGGTATCAAGGTGATCAACTTCGCCGCCGGCGAGCTGTCCAGCGACGCCGCTCCGGACATGCGCCACGGCGCCATCGCGGCGGTCCACGAACAGTGGAACCGCTACACCCCGCCACTGGGCAATCCGCGGCTGCGCCAGGCCCTGGCCAGCAGCGTCAGCCAGCGCCTGGGCGTCGACTACAGAGCCGATGAGATCGCGGTGTCCAGCGGTGCCAAGCAAGCCCTGTTCAACAGCGCCATGGTGCTGTTCGATCCGGGTGATGAAGTGATCATCCCGCGCCCCTACTGGGAAACCTTTCCCACCCAGGTCGAACTGGCCGGCGCCTGCCCGGTGTTCGTCGACACCAAAGGCGACAACCACAGCCTGCGCGGCGCGGCGGTCAAGGCCGCCGTGTCGCCGCGCAGCAAGGCGATCATCATCAACACCCCCAATAACCCCACCGGGGTGGTCTATGCCCCGCGGGAACTGATCGCCATCGGTGAACTGGCCCTGGAACACAAACTCTGGGTGATCTTCGACGAGTGCTACCGCAGCCTGCTGCGCAACGGCCAGCAGCACCACAACCTGGTCGCGCTGCTGCCCGAGCTCAAGGCCTCGACCATCATCATCGACTCGTTCTCCAAAAGCCAGGCAGTGACCGGCTGGCGCCTGGGCTATGCCTGCGCGCCGAAGGCAGTGGTCGCGGCCATGCACAACCTGCAGGCCCACACCACCTCCAACCCCAGCAGCCTGGCCCAGTATGCGGCGCTCAACGCCCTGGACGGCGATGGCGCGCGGCAGTTCGGTGCCGAGGTCAATGCCCAGCTCGATCGGCAACTGGCTATCGCCACGGCGCTGCTCGGCAAACTCGAGACCATCCGCTTTTCGCCACCGCAAGGCGCGTTCTACCTCTACCTGGATATCACCCGCCTGCTCGGCAAGCGCTACCAGGGCGAGGCGATCCGCGACGCCAGCCACCTCTGCGAGCTGTTGCTGACCGAGGCGCGCATCGCCCTGGTGCCCGGCTGCAGCAATGGCGACCCGTGCGCCGTGCGGCTCTCCTACTCGGTAAGCCCGCAGGACCTCGAGGAGGGCCTGGGCCGCTTCACCGACTTTATCGCAACGCTTGCCTGACCCCGGACTTTCCACCACCCGCGAGAACATGACATGAAGAAAACGGATTTCATGCTGTCATTCGTCGACCAGGCCCTGACCGATGTGCAGGACAAACAGCTGGCCAGCGCCCTGAAAAAAGGCTTCGAGGTGCACGCCGACCTGCTGGAGGAGTACCTCGATACCTACCAGCGCATCACCGCCAAACCCTGGTCACGGGAAAGCCTGTGCACCTTCTTCTGTGGCTGGCGCAGCCCGGACGGTGCCGCCCATGCGGTTTCAAGCATCATCGTGCGCTTGCTTCAGGAGTCCGAGGCCATCGACGATCCCCAGGCTCGACTGCTGTTGCTGGACGCCGCCCGTCACTGCGGCGAGATCATCGTCGAGGACATCGGCCTGGGCGAGATGCACGGCCATCCGCATCACTCCAAACTCTATGCGCGCATGGCCACCGCCATCTGCGGCTCGGACGACTGGCGCCTGCAGGACCGCTACCTGGACCCGGTGACCAAGGAATTCTCCACCTGGGTGGGCAACAAGCGGCCGCTCGCCCCGCAACTGGTAGAGGCCATCGAGATGATGGCGATGACCGAATTGTTCAATACCGGGGAGTACAACGTGATGACGCCCCTGTGGAAGGACTGGCTCAAGGAGGCGCAGGGCAAGACGCCAGGCGAGGCGCATCGCATCGCCTCGTTCCTCAGCGTGCATTGCGGCGCGGTCGAGGCGCAGCATTTCTTCCATGCCACCAGCGCCCTCGAACTCTACTGCCGCGCCACCCGCCAGGCACTGGACCACACACGCATCGAGGCACTGTCCTGCGAATACGTGAAAAGAGCCTGCGAACACCTGAACAAGATGGAGTCGGTGCTCGCCGCCTGACAGATACCTCGCTACAGGGATGAGGCATATGAACGTGATCAAGCGTGACGCGCGCATCGACCTGCGCCAGTTGTTCAGTGAAAAAGCCTGCCTGCGGGTACTCGAGGCACACAGCCCGATCTCGGCCATGCTGGCCAAGAGCGTGCGCCTCGACGCCGGCGACACCAGCCTGGGCTACGATGCCATCTGGTCCAGTTCGCTGACGGACTCAACCCAGCGCTGCCTGCCGGACATCGAGATCCTCTCGCCCAGCGACCGCCTGGAACGGCTGAACGAAATCCTCGCGGTCTGCGACCTGCCGCTGATCTACGACGCCGACACCGGTGGCAAGATCGAGCACTTCGCCATTCATGTGCAGTGGCTGGCCCGAGCCGGGGTGTCGGCGATCGTCATCGAAGACAAATGCGGGCTGAAGAAGAACTCGTTGCTGGGCCTGAGCGTGCACCAGGAGCAGGAAACCGTGGAGCACTTCTGCGACAAGATCAGGGTCGGCACCCACCATCGCTTGGGGGGCTCGATGATGATCTTCGCCCGCTGCGAGAGCCTGATCCTCGAAAAAGGCCTGGATGACGCCCTCGCACGCTGTCGGGCCTACATCGAGGCCGGCGCCGACGGCATCATGATCCACAGCCGCAAGAGCACGGGCGAGGAGATCCTCGAATTCGCCCGCCGCTTCAAGCAGACCCACCCGCACACACCCCTGGTCTGCGTGCCGACCAGCTACCCGCAACTGACCTTCTCGTGCCTGGCCAATGCCGGTTTCAATGCGGTGATCTACGCCAACCACATGCTGCGCGGCGCCTACTCGGCCATGCGTCAGGTCGCCACCAGCATCCTCGAGCACGACCGGGCCTATGAGATCGAGCCGGCCTGCATGCCCATCGATGAAATCCTCAGCCTGGTGCCCGGTACACGATGACCACCCCATAGGGGCCGCTGTGCGGCCCCTTTGCCGGGTTTGCTCAGGCGGCGCCCAGGTAGGAAACCAGTTCGGTGACATGCCGTGGCATGCGTTCGAAATGCCTGACCAGCATCATGTGCTGCTGGCGTGCCCAGGTTTCATCGAGCCGTCGGGCCACCAGGCCACAGCCATCGAGATAAGGCTGTACCGCCGCATCCGGCGCGATACCGATACCGACCCCTTCGGCAATCATCCGGCACAGCGACTCGACCCCCGACACCTTGATCCTGAACTGGGCCGCGACGCCATCGATATCGGCCTGCTGCTCGATCAGACGGCACAGTGCACTGTCGCTCGCCAACCCGACCTGCGGGTGGCGCAGCACTTCGCCCAGGCGCAATGAGGCGCTGGCAGCCAATGCATGATGCCTGGGCAGCACCGCCACATAGTTGAGCACCGGCAGGGCGATCGAGGCGCAACCCTCCACAGGGTCACTGCCGAGCACCACGCCCATGTCAACGGCGCCCTCGCGAATGCCGCGTACGATATCCACGGCCGTGCGTTGCTGCAGGTCGATAGCGACATTGGCGTGATCGGCGAGATAGCGCACCAGCCGGCGCTGGGTCGACTCGAATGCGCTGAAACCTGCGACATACATGCGCATGTTTGCCCCGTCAGCCTCTTCGCGGTGGTCGAATTCGGCCTTGAGCACTTCGAGCTGGCGCAGGATCTTGCGGGCATGGATCAACAACCGCTGACCTGCCAGGGTCAGCACCAGCCCTTTGTGCTGGCGATGGAAAAGCCCCTCGCCAAGCTCGGCTTCCATCGACTTGATGCGCATGCTGGCGGCCCCTGGCGAGAGGCATGCACGCTTGGCACCCTGGGTCAGGCTGGGGGACTCGGCGATCTTGATGAACAGTTTCAGGTCGGTCAGGTCAAGGTTCACGGTCTCTTCCTTGTAGTGTCAGGCAAATCCATTGTCGGAACGGGCGATCTTGAGCCGCCTGCGTCCATCTTGCCTGCCACCGTCGGCCGGGCAAAGCCTGCCTTGGTATTGCCCCCGTGAATGTGACGAAGGCGCCCTGCGGGCGCCTTCTTCTCGTGCAGAGACCTCAGCGCGACGAGGCAGCCCCCGGCAGCCCTGCCCGCAGCCCCCCAAGGCGGCTCAACCAGACCGATGCGAGAATCACCGTACCGCCAATGGCCAGCCGCCCGAGCGGTTCGTCCTGGTTCCAGATCAGCAGGTTGAGCAGCAAGCCCACCGGCACATGCAGGTTGTTCATCACCGCCAGGGTGGCGCCGGAGACCAGGCAGGCGCCCTTGTTCCACCAGTACAACCCCAGCGCCGTCGGGCACAGGCCGAGGAACAACAGCACCAGCCACTGGGTGTCGGTGCTCGGCAGGTGCTGGGTATTGCCGAACAGCAGGAAGGCCGGCAATACCACCAGCAACGCGCCCAGGTAGAAATAGCCGAACCGGCGGTAGTGCGGCAGGTCACTGGGGTGACGGGCGACGAGGTGGCGGTACAGCACCTGGCCGGCGGCGTAGGTGAAATTGGCCAGCTGCAGCAGCAGGAAACCGATGAAGAACTCGCCGGTGACCGTGTCGAAGCGGATCACCGCCGCGCCGGCCACCGCAACCAGGGCGGCGAGCAGCGCCCAGGGGTTGAAGCGCCGGTTCAGGGCATCCTCGATCAAGGTCACATGCAGCGGGGTGAGGATGGTGAACAACAGCACCTCCGGCACCGTCAGCACGCGGAAGCTGAGGTATAGGCAGACATAGGTGATGCCGTACTGCAGCGCACCGATCAGCAGCATCGAGCGCATGAAGCGTGGTTCGACCTGGCGCCAGCGGGTCAGTGGCAGGAACACCAACCCGGCCAGCACCACCCGCATCAGCACGGCGAAGTAGCTGTCGACATGGCCGGCCAGGTATTCGCCGATCAGGTTGAAGGAGTACGCCTGGATCAGCGCGACGATTATCAGGTAGCCCATGGTTGGCCCTCGTGGATCAAGGCGGGGACCTTAGCGGGTTGGGCCTGGGCAGTTCAACCATGGGGATTGTGGGGCTGCTGCGCAGCCCATCGCCGGCAAGCCGGCTCCCACACCGACCGCACAATTCTCAAGGACTGCGCTGTATCCATGAGCTGGCTTTTCGGCGATCAGGCCGGCACAGGATGCGCACTGTCTGTGAGCAAAAAAAGCCCGGCCATCTCTATGGCCGGGCAGGCACACCCAAAGGAGCAACAAGGTGTCAGGGTTGGGAATTCGTCGCGGCTCAGGCCACCGCGGCCAGCTTGGCCTTGGCCTGGTTCAGGCCTTTCTCGTGGAACTCGCCGCTCATGTTCAGCCCCTCGGCATGAATGAAGTCCACGTCATGGATACCGATGAAAGCCATCACCTGGCGCAGGTAGGGTTCCTGGTGATCGCTGCTGGCACCGGCATGGATACCGCCGCGGGCGGTCAGCACGATGGCGCGCTTGCCGTTGAGCAGTCCCTGGGGGCCGGTCGGGGTGTACTTGAAGGTGATGCCGGCGCGCAGCACGTGGTCAAGCCAGGCTTTCAGGGTGCTGGGGATGGTGAAGTTGTACATCGGCGCAGCCATCACCAGTACGTCGGCGGCCAGCAATTCGTCGGTTAGCACGTTGGAGCGCTCAAGTGCCTCACGCTCGGTGGTGCTGCGCTGTTCCTCGGGCTTCATCCAGCCGCCGAGCAAGTTGGCGTCCAGATGCGGCACGGGGTTCACGGCCAGGTCGCGCACCTTGATCTCGTCGGCCGGATGCGCTGCTTGCCATTGCTGGATGAAGTCCTGGGTCAGTTTACGAGAAACGGAATCCTGCTGGCGGGCGCTGCTTTCGATGATCAGAACGTGGGACATGGGAGCCTCCATCGGCGGTAAGGGGTGGCGATTCGATGGAGGTGAGATTAGTGGTTGACCTATCGATAAAAAAGCGTAAAAAGTGGGGTCAACCTATCGATTAATCTGTTTTATTCCGCTTTGCAGTCAAGCACGATGCGCAGCCTGATGATCTGCCGGTTGAACTTGGCGGTGACATCCACGCTCCTGCCGGCGGGCACGTTGACCCGGCGCACCCGTGGCGCCTCGGGGCCGTTGCGGAAAATGACCTTGCACGCCGCCGGCACCTGCCCATAGTTGTTGAGGCTGATCGAGCCGATGTCGTAGGCCGTGTCGTAGGCGGTGTAGTCGACCTTGACCCCGGTCAGGTCCTTCTCCACGTCGATCGGGTAAGCCATGGCCCCGAGGGGCAGGCACAACAGCAAAGCCGCACAACATTTCTTCATACGGGCGCTCTCCTTGGGAAGAGCGCAGCTTAGGACAACAGGAGCCCTGGATGAAAGCACCGCGCGTTACCCTGGATCAGTGGCGGACCTTGCAGGCGGTGGTCGACCACGGCGGGTTCGCCCAGGCCGCCGAGGCCCTGCACCGCTCGCAATCGTCGGTGAGCTACACCGTGGCGCGCATGCAGGAACAACTGGGCGTGCCGCTGCTGCGCATCGATGGGCGCAAGGCGGTGCTGACCGAGGCCGGTAGCGTGCTGCTGCGCCGCTCGCGGCAACTGGTCAAACAGGCCAGCCAGCTGGAAGACCTGGCTCATCACATGGAGCAGGGCTGGGAAGCCGAGGTGCGCCTGGTGGTCGACGCCGCCTACCCCAGCGCCCGCCTGGTGCGCGCCCTGGCGGCGTTCATGCCGCAGAGCCGCGGTTGCCGGGTGCGCCTGCGCGAAGAGGTGCTGTCCGGGGTCGAGGAAGTGCTGCACGAAGGCATCGCCGACCTTGCCATCAGCAGCTTCAACATCGGCGGTTACCTGGGCACTGAACTGAGCCCGGTGGAGTTCATCGCCGTCGCCCATCCCGAGCATGCCCTGCACCGCATGGGCCGCGAAATCACCTTCCAGGACCTGGAAAGCCAGCTGCAGGTGGTGATCCGCGACTCCGGTCGGGCCCAGCCGCGTGATGTCGGCTGGCTCGGCGCCGAGCAGCGCTGGACGGTGGGCAGCCTGGGTACCGCAGCCACCTTCGTCGGCAGCGGCCTGGGCTTTGCCTGGCTGCCCCGGCACATGATCGAGCGCGAGCTGCGCGAAGGCGTGCTCAAGCCCCTGCCGCTGGATCAGGGTGGCAGCCGCCATCCACTGTTCTACCTTTACTCCAGCAAGGAAAAGACCTTGGGCCCGGCCACGCAGATTCTCATCGAATTGCTGCGCAACTTCGACACCGCGCCGCTGGACGTGCCCTTCGCAGCCCCCCCGCAAGCCTGAGAGGACCGCGCCCATGGCCGTTTTCGAACAGCAAGGATGCCAGTTGCATTACGAGGAACACGGCCAGGGCGAGCCCCTGGTGCTGCTGCACGGGCTGGGTTCGAGCAGCCAGGACTGGGAACTGCAGATGCCCGAGCTCGCCCGCCAGTACCGGGTGATCCTCATGGACATCCGTGGCCACGGGCAATCGTCCAAGCCTCGCTCGGGCTACCAGATAAAGACTTTCAGCGAGGATCTGCTGGCCTTGCTCCGTCACCTGGACACCGGCCCGGTGCACTTCGTCGGCCTGTCCATGGGCGGCATGGTCGGTTTCCAGTTCGCCGTCGACCACCCCGAGTGGCTGCGTAGCCTGTGCATCGTCAACAGCGCCCCGCAGGTCAAGCGCCGCACCCGCAGCGACTGGATCTGGTGGCTCAAGCGCTGGGGCCTGGCGCGCCTGCTCAGCGTCGAGACCGTCGGCAAGGGTCTGGCCGAACGGCTGTTTCCCAAGCCGGAGCAGGCCGAACTGCGGCGCAAGATGGCCGAGCGCTGGGCGCGCAACGACAAGCGTGCGTATCTGAAAAGCTTCGACGCCATCGTCGACTGGGGCGTACAGGAACGCATCGGCCAGATCCGCTGTCCCACCCTGGTGATCGCCGCCGACCACGATTACACACCGATACAACTGAAAGAGCGTTACGTCGCCCTGATGCCCAACGCCAGACTGGCGGTCATCGACGATTCGCGGCACGCTACGCCCCTGGACCAACCTGAGGTCTTCAACCAGACCCTGCTGCAGTTCCTCGCAGCCGCTTCCACCTCTCAAGGATCATTGAGCCCATGCTGAAAAAACTTCTGCTCACCGCCTGCTCGGTCGCCTTCGCCACCAGCGTCATGGCCTCCGACAAGACCCCGCACGTTGAGCTGGTCACCAGCTTCGGCAAGATCGAGATCGAGCTGAACGCAGAAAAAGCGCCGATCAGTACCAAGAACTTCCTCCAGTACGTGGACAGCGGCTTCTACAACAACACCATCTTCCACCGTGTGATCCCTGGCTTCATGGTTCAGGGCGGTGGCTTCACCGAGCAGATGGTGCAGAAGCCGACCAAGGATCCGATCCGCAACGAGGCCAGCAACGGCCTGCAGAACACCCGTGGCACCCTGTCCATGGCTCGTACCTCCGACCCGAACTCGGCCACCAGCCAGTTCTTCATCAACGTCGCCGACAACGACTTCCTCAACCCGGGCCGCGACCGTGGCTACGCCGTGTTCGGCAAGGTCACCAAGGGCATGGAGGTGGTCGACCAGATCGTCAACTCGCCGACCACCGTCAAGAAAGGCATGCGTGATGTGCCGGCCGACCCGGTGTACATCAAGTCGGCCAAACGCATCGACTGATCCCGCACCACACAGGGACGTGAGTCGGGTCGAACAGGAGTGTCGTCACCCATGCTGTACCGTCGTTTCGAGCAGTTGATCGACATCTTCCGCGAGGCGCCGAGCGAGGCGCCTCCCGGCAAGGTCTGGCCCTTCTATCTCTATTACCTGCGCCAGGTCTGGCCGAGCTTCCTCGCCCTGCTGATCGTCGGGCTGATCGCCTCATTGATCGAGGTGGCGCTTTTCAGCTACCTGAGCCGGATCATCGACCTGGCCCAGGGCACGCCCAACGCCAACTTCTTCAGCGAGCACAGTGGCGAGCTGATCTGGATGCTGGTGGTGGTGCTGGTGCTGCGGCCGGTGTTCTTTGGCCTGCACGACCTGCTGGTGCACCAGACCATCAGCCCGGGCATGACCAGCCTGATCCGCTGGCAAAACCACACCTACGTGCTCAAGCAGAGCCTGAACTTCTTCCAGAGCGACTTTGCCGGGCGCATCGCCCAGCGCATCATGCAGACCGGCAACTCCCTGCGTGATTCAGCGGTGCAGGCGGTAGACGCGCTGTGGCACGTGCTGATCTACGCCATCAGCGCACTGGTGCTGTTCGCCGAGGCCGACTGGCGGCTGATGCTGCCGTTGCTGGTGTGGATCGCCTGCTATATCGGCGCGCTGTACTACTTCGTGCCAAGGGTCAAGGAACGCTCGGTGATCTCCTCCGACGCACGCTCCAAACTGATGGGGCGCATTGTCGACGGCTACACCAACATCGCCACCCTCAAGCTGTTCGCCCACACCGACTACGAGCAGCAGTACGCTCGCGAGGCGATCAGCGAGCAGACCGAGAAGACCCAGCTGGCCTCGCGGGTGATCACCAGCATGGACGTGGTCATCACCTCGCTGAACGGCCTGCTGGTGGTCGCAACCACGGGCCTTGCCCTGTGGCTGTGGAGCCAGTCGCTGATCAGCGTCGGCGCCATCGCCCTGGCCACCGGCCTGGTGATCCGCATCGTCAACATGTCCGGCTGGATCATGTGGGTGGTCAACGGCATCTTCGAGAACATCGGCATGGTCCAGGACGGCCTGCAGACCATCGCCCAGCCGGTCACCGTCAGCGACAAGCCCCACGCGCCGGCACTCAAGGTCAGCCGCGGCGCGGTGCGCTTCGACCATGTCGACTTCCACTACGGCAAGGGCGGCAAGGTGATCGATGCCTTGAACCTGGATATCTGCCCCGGCGAGAAGATCGGCCTGATCGGCCCGTCCGGCGCCGGCAAGTCGACCCTGGTCAACCTGCTGCTGCGCCTGTACGACATCGACAGCGGGCGCATCCTCATCGACGGCCAGGATATCGCCGAGGTCAACCAGGCCAGCCTGCGCGCGCAGATCGGCATGATCACCCAGGACACCTCGCTGCTGCACCGCTCGATCCGCGACAACCTGCTGTACGGCCGGCCGGATGCCAGTGACGAGGAAGTCTGGGAGGCTGTCCGCCGGGCACGGGCCGACGAGTTCATCCCGCAGTTGTCCGATGCCCAGGGCCGCACCGGCTTCGACGCCCATGTCGGCGAGCGCGGCGTGAAGCTCTCCGGCGGCCAGCGCCAGCGCATCGCCATCGCCCGGGTGCTGCTGAAGAACGCGCCGATCCTGATCATGGACGAGGCGACCTCGGCGCTGGACTCGGAGGTCGAAGCGGCTATCCAGGAGAGCCTGGAGACGCTGATGCAGGGCAAGACGGTGATCGCCATCGCCCACCGCCTGTCGACCATCGCCCGCATGGACCGGCTGATCGTGCTGGACAAGGGGCATATCGTCGAGAGTGGCAGCCACACCGAGCTGTTGGCGCAACGTGGGTTGTATGCGCGGCTGTGGCATCACCAGACGGGTGGGTTCGTCGGGGTGGATTGATACAGAAAACGGCATGGGAAAATCGGAGTGG
>NZ_JBOBDQ010000085.1:0-16282 GCF_050586565.1 Pseudomonas sp. WC1 | reverse complement strand
CAATGGCTCAGTGAGTACTCAGGCCTGCCGCGCTCATGAACATGCGCATGCCATAAGCCACCACCCCAAGCGCTGCCACGCTCACCCCCCAGATCAGCACCAGCCAACCCAGGCGTTGCCACAGCGGTTTCTTCTCTTCGACATTCATCACCCGGCGCTCCTAGTGATAGCCGTCTTCATGGGTCACCTTGCCGCGGAACACGTAGTAGCTCCAATAGGTGTACCCGAGGATGAACGGCAGGATGAACAGCGTGCCCACCAGCATGAAGCCCTGGCTCTGTGGCGGCGCCGCGGCCTCCCAGATGCTGATCGACGGCGGGATGATGTTCGGCCACAAGCTGATGCCCAACCCACTGTAGCCAAGGAAGATCAGCACCAGCGTCAGCAGGAACGGGGTGTAGTGGGCGTTACGCGCCACCGCCCGCAGCAACCCGTAGAAGGTCACCAGCACCAGAATCGGCACCGGCATGAACCAGATCAGGTTGGGCATGCTGAACCAGCGCTCGGCGATTTGCGGGTAGGCGATCGGCGTCCACAGGCTGACGATACCGATGACCACCAGCAGCACCAGCGCCAGGGGGCGGGCCATGTCATGCATTTTTTGCTGCAAGGGCCCTTCGGTCTTCATGATCAACCAGGTGCAGCCCAGCAGCGTGTAGGCGACGATCAGGCCCAGGCCCGAAAACACGGTGAACGGGGTCAGCCAATCCAGGGTGCCGCCGGTGAATTTACGGTCGACCACCTTGAAGCCTTCGATGAACGCGCCCAGCGCCACCCCCTGGAAGAAAGTCGCCACCAGTGAGCCCCAGATGAAGGCCTTGTCCCAGATATGACGCCTGTGGGCCCTGGCCTTGAAGCGGAACTCGAACGCCACGCCACGGAAGATCAGGCCCACCAGCATCAGGATCAATGGCAGGTACAGTGCCTCGAGCACCACCGAGTAGGCCAGCGGGAAAGCCCCGAACAGCGCTGCCCCGCCCAGCACCAGCCAGGTCTCGTTGCCGTCCCATACCGGGGCGACCGTGTTCATCATCACATCGCGGTCACGCTCATCCTGGACGAAGGGGAAGAGCATGCCGATGCCCAGGTCGAAACCATCCATTACCACATACATCATGACGCCGAAGATGATGATCACGGCCCAGATCAGCGGAAGATCGATACCCATCTCAGTTCCCCTTGCTCAGGCTGCTGGAGTCGGCCTCATGGCCTTCATCGGCGGCGGACAGCGGCCGCGCCGGCGTGCGTTTCTGGCCAGGGCCACCGGGGGTGTGCTCATCGCCTTCACCAGTCTTGGGCCCTTTGCGCACCAGGCGCATCATGTAGCCCAGACCGGTGCCGAACAACGCGAAGTAGACCACCACGAACATCACCAGGGTGAACCCCAACTGCGCGTAGCTATGGTTGGACACCCCATCGGCGGTGCGCATCAGCCCGTAGACCACCCACGGCTGGCGGCCGATCTCGGTGGTGAACCAGCCGGCGAGGATCGCAATCAACCCCGACGGGCCCATCCACAGGGTCAGGTAGAGGAACGGCCGCGAGCTGTACAGGGTGCCGCGCTTGCGCAGCCACAGGCTCCACAGGCCGACAAAAATCATCAACATGCCCAAACCGACCATGACTCGGAACGACCAGAACACGATGGTCGAGTTGGGTCGGTCCTCAGGTGGGAACTCCTTCATCGCCGGCACTTGCTTGTCCAGGCTGTGGGTCAGGATCAAGCTGCCCAAGGCTGGGATCTCGACCTTGAAGCGCGTGGTTTCGGCCTGCATGTCGGGAATGCCGAACAGGATCAGCGGCGTCGGTTCACCGGGTTTGTTCTCCCAGTGGCCCTCGATGGCGGCGATCTTCACCGGCTGATGCTTGAGCGTGTTCAAGCCATGGAAGTCGCCGATCACGGCCTGGATCGGCGCCACCACCAGGGCCATCCACATGGCCATCGACAGCATCTTGCGCACCGCCGGATTGTCACGCCCGCGCAGCAGGTGCCAGGCTGCCGAGGCGCCGACGAAGAACGCGGTGGCGACGAAGGCCGCGGTGGCCATGTGCATCAGGCGATAGGGGAAGGACGGGTTGAAGATCACCGCGAACCAGTCCACCGGAATCACCTGGCCATTGACGATCTCGTAGCCCTGGGGGGTCTGCATCCAGCTGTTGGAGGCGAGGATCCAGAAGGTCGACACCAGCGTGCCAAGCGCCACCATGCAGGTGGCGAAGAAGTGCAACCCCCGGCCGACACGGTGCCAGCCGAACAGCATGACGCCGAGGAAACCGGCCTCGAGGAAGAATGCCGTGAGCACCTCGTAGGTCAGCAAGGGGCCGGTGATGGAACCGGCAAAATCGGAGAACTGGCTCCAGTTGGTACCGAACTGGTAGGCCATGACCAGGCCCGAGACCACCCCCATGCCGAAGTTCACGGCGAAGATCTTCGACCAGAAGTGATAGAGGTCACGGTAGGTGTTGTCGCCGGTCTTCAGCCAAAGGCCTTCGAGGACCGCCAGGTAGCTCGCCAGGCCAATGGTGATGGCCGGGAACAGGATGTGAAAGGACACGGTAAAGGCAAACTGGATTCGGGCGAGCTCTAGGGCTTCCAATCCGAACATGGTGCTTCCTCTTCAGGTAATCCGGCGACCGGGCTCATGGCCTGTCGCCCACTGCCCCCACGGGTATCGAGTGCGGCGCGTTGGAATTGTTCTGTTCGATCGCGGGGATTCCGGCCCAAGGGCCAAGATCGTTGCATCTGGAACGATTGATCCAGATCAACGACTGAATGGAAGCATAGTCCTGAATGACCCATCCGGATGTGTGGTTGATTGCCGCGTGACCCGTTGCCTCACCCTCTTTTGCGAAGTCGCGATGGTTGATCCACGCGACTTTCAGCAACTATTTGTTACAAACAGATGTTACCCTGCAGGCCCCTCTATCTCGAGGCTGCAGCCCCCCGATGTCCGATTCCGCCCCGCAATTGCTGCGTCATCACCGCCCGTTCCTGGCCTTCTGGCTGGCCCGCGTATTCACCGCCAGCGGCTTCCAGATGCTCACCGTGGCCATTGGCTGGCATCTCTACCAACTGACCGGAAATGTCCTCGACCTGGGCCTGGTCGGACTGGTCGAGTTCGCGCCCCGGGTGCTGTTCATGCTGCATACCGGCCATGTCGCCGACCGCTACGACCGACGCAAGGTGGCCGCCCTGTGCCAGACCCTGCAGGCGCTGATCGCCCTGGCGCTGGCCCTGGGCAGCGTCACCGACAACGTCAGCCGCGAGCTGATCTTCATCCTGGCCTTCCTGCTCGGCGCCACCCGTTCGTTCGAGATGCCGGCGACCCAGGCGCTGCTACCCAACGTGGTACCGCCAGGGCTGTTCCCACGGGCCGTGGCGGCGTCGGCGTCGGCCACCCAGTCGGCGACCATCGTCGCCCCGGCGGTCGGCGGCTTTCTCTACGCCTTCGGCAGTACCTGGGTGTACGGCCCGACCGTGGCCCTCTACCTCATCGCCTGCCTGCTGACCCTGAGCCTCGACGCGCGCCAGCAACTGCCCCAGCGCGGTCGGGCCAACCTGGAATCGTTGCTGGCCGGGGTGCGCTTCATCCGCAGCCGCCCGGACATCTTCGGCGCCATCTCCCTGGACCTGTTCGCCGTGCTACTGGGCGGCGCCACCGCGCTGCTGCCAGTGTTCGCCAAGGACATCCTGCTCACCGGCGCCTGGGGCCTGGGCCTGCTACGCTCGGCGCCGGCGGTGGGCGCGCTGCTGATGTCGCTGTGGCTGGCGCGCTTCCCGGTGGAGCGCAAGGTAGGCCTGATCATGTTCGCCTCGGTCGGCGTGTTCGGGGTGGCGACCATCGCCTTCGGCCTATCGACCTCGTTCTGGTTCTCCCTGGCGGTGCTGGTGGTGCTCGGCGCAGCGGACATGATCAGCATGGTCATCCGCGGCGCCTTCGTGCAGTTGGAGACGCCAGACGAGATGCGCGGCCGGGTAAGCGCGGTGAACGGGCTGTTCATCGGTGCCTCGAACCAGCTCGGCGAGTTCGAGTCGGGGCTGACCGCGCACTGGTTTGGCACAGTCCCGGCGGTGGTGCTCGGCGGCGTGGGCACGCTGCTGGTGACCGGGGTATGGATGAAGCTGTTCCCTACGTTGACCCATCGCGACCGTATGCATAACGGTTGATCGACCTGCTGGCACCCAGAGATTAGGCAATCTCGCGCGGGGGCAGCATGCTGGTTTGTCCTGCACCGGCCTCTCGCCGGCAAGCCGGCTCCCACACCGACCGTGCCGCCTTCAAGCCAAGCGCCATCCCTGTGGGAGCTGGCTTGCCAGCGATGAGGCCAGTGCAGGAAGACGACACCGTTGCCCGATTGCCTTCCCCAATGGCCATAGGCCCCCGCCATCCTTGCTGGTATGATGCGCGGCTTTTTTCCACCCCGCACAAAACCACGGCACCCGGTACGGTCTGTGCTTTGCTGTTGGGGTCGATACATTCACGGCGCGAGGGCGCCCGGGGAGCAGGCATGCTGGAAAGGCTGTTTCAACTAAAAGCACACAACACCAACGTGCGCACCGAGATTCTCGCGGGCGTCACCACCTTCCTGGCCATGGCCTACATCCTGTTCGTCAACCCGAGCATCCTCGGCGAGACCGGCATGGACAAGGGCGCGCTTTTCGTCGCCACCTGCCTGGCTGCGGCCATCGGCTCGGTGACCATGGGCATCATCGCCAACTACCCGATCGCCCTGGCACCGGGCATGGGCCTGAACGCCTTCTTCACCTACACCGTGGTCCTGCACATGGGCCATACCTGGCAAGTGGCGCTGGGGGCGGTGTTTCTCTCCGCGGTGCTGTTCTTCCTGCTGTCGATCTTCCGCATCCGCGAATGGATCGTGAACAGCATCCCGCTGCCGCTGCGCTCGGCCATTGCCGCCGGCATCGGCCTGTTTCTGGCGCTGATCGCCCTGCATAACGCCGGCATCGTCGTCGATAACCCAGCCACTCTGGTAGGCCTGGGCGATCTCAGCAAGCCCGCGCCGATTCTCGCCACCCTGGGCTTCTTCCTGATCGTCGCCCTCGAATCGCTGAAGGTTCGCGGCGCCGTGCTGATCGGTATCCTGGCGGTGACCGTGGCCGCGATCGCGCTGGGCGTCACGCCGTTCGGCGGGGTGGTCTCGATGCCGCCGTCGCTGGCCCCGACCTTCCTGCAACTGGACATCGCCGGCGCCCTGGACGTCGGCCTGATCAGCGTGATTTTCGCCTTCCTGTTCGTCGACCTGTTCGACAACTCCGGCACCCTGATCGGTGTGGCCAAGCGCGCCGGCCTGATGGGCAAGGACGGCCACATGCCGAAGATGGGCCGCGCCCTGATCGCCGACAGCACCGCCGCCATGGCCGGTTCGCTGCTGGGCACCTCCACCACCACCAGCTACATCGAATCGGCGGCGGGCGTGAGTGCCGGCGGACGCACGGGCCTGACCGCCATCGTGGTCGCCATCCTGTTCCTGCTGGCACTGTTCTTCGCCCCGCTGGCCGGCAGCGTGCCGGCCTTCGCCACCGCCCCGGCGCTGCTGTTTGTCGCCGTGCTGATGGCTTCGGGCCTGGCCGAGATCAACTGGGACGACGTTACCGAAGCCGCGCCGGTGGTGGTGACCGCCCTGGCCATGCCGCTGACCTACTCGATCGCCAACGGCATCGCCTTCGGCTTCATCGCCTGGACCGCCATCAAGCTGATCTCCGGCCGTCGCCATGACCTGAACCCGGCACTGGTGATCCTGTCCATTCTGTTCGTCATCAAGCTGGGTTGGTTCCCCGCATGAGTGCCGCCTACGATCCCGCGCAATACGACACGCAACTGGCGGCCAAGGCCGCCCGCCTGCGCGAACTGCTGGCGCCCTTCGACGCGCCGGAGCCGGCCGTATTCGACTCGCCGCGCGGGCACTACCGCCTGCGCGCCGAGTTCCGCCTGTGGCGCGAAGGCGGCCAACGCCACTATGCGATGTTCGCCCCGGGCGAGAAGCACAAGGCCATCCTGATCGACGACTTCCCGATCGCCAGCGAGCGCATCAATGCGTTGATGCCGCGTCTGAAAGCCGCCTGGCAGGCCAATGAAGACCTCGACAACCGGCTGTTCCAGGTGGAGTTCCTCACCACCCTGGCCGGTGATGCGATGATCACCCTGTGCTACCACCGCCCGCTGGACGAGGCCTGGGAGGCCGCCGCGCAGCAGTTGGCCGCAGATCTCGGTGTCAGCGTGGTAGGCCGTTCGAAAGGCAAGCGCGTGGTGATCGGCCGCGACTACGCGGTGGAGAAGCTCGACATCGCCGGGCGCGCCTTCAGCTATCGCCAACCCGAAGGCGCCTTCACCCAACCCAACGGCGCGGTGAACCAGAAGATGCTCGGGTGGGCCTTCGAGGCCATGGGCGAACGCCAGGACGACCTGCTCGAGCTGTATTGCGGCAACGGCAACTTCACCTTGCCGCTGGCCACCCGCGCCCGCCAGGTGCTGGCCACCGAGATCAGCAAGACCTCGGTCAACGCCGCCCTGCACAACCTCGACGAGAACGGCGTGAACAACGTGCGCCTGGTGCGTCTGTCGGCCGAAGAGCTGACACAGGCCCTGAACGAGGTCCGCCCGTTCCGCCGCCTGGAAGGCATCGACTTGAAGAGCTACGACTTCGGCACGGTGTTCGTCGACCCGCCGCGTGCCGGCATGGACCCGGACACCTGTGAGCTGACCCGTCGCTTCGAGCGCATCCTGTACATCTCCTGCAACCCGGAAACCCTGGCGCAGAACATCGCCCAGCTGCACGATACCCACCGTATCGAACGCTGCGCGCTGTTCGACCAGTTCCCCTACACCCACCATATGGAAAGCGGGGTGCTGCTGGTTCGGCGCTGACCCGCGACAACGCGGGGCCACCAGGGCCCCGCCGTTCGCTGCAAGGAGTGATGTGCCATTGGACCAGTTGAGCGCCATGCAGACCTTCCGCCGGGTCGTCGACCTCGGCAGCTTCAGCGCCGCCGCCCACCAGGCGGGCGTTTCCCACACCGTGCTGTCGCGCCAGGTGAAGCACCTCGAACGCCATCTCGGCACGCAACTGCTCAACCGCACCACCCGTCGCCTGCAAGTGACCGAAGCCGGCGCGCTGTTCTATCGCCACTGCACGCGGATTCTCGAGCAGATGCAGGCCATGAACCTTGAACTGTCCGAGCATCAACAACAGCCCAGCGGCACGCTGCGCCTGGGTGTGGCCACTGCCTTTGGCGAGCTGGAGCTGGGACACTGGCTGCCGGACTTCGTCGGACGTCACGAGCGATTGCAGGTGGAACTGCATTGCAGCGACCGCTTCATCGACCTGCTGGAAGAAGACATCGATGTCTGCCTGAGGGTCACCGACCACCTGCCCGACTCCAGCCTGGTGGCCCGCAGGCTGGCGGACAGCGAAGTGGTGCTGGTGGCCGCGCCCGATTACCTGGAGCGCCACGGCACGCCGACCACGCCCGACGCCCTGGCTGCCCACCCATTGCTCGGCTACAGCCGCTTGCCGCACCCGCAGCGCCTGCAACTGACCGGCCCCGCCGGCGAGCGCCGGGAACTGCTGATGCCCCAGCGCCTGAGCGCCAATTCGCCGATGGCCCTGCGCGCGGCAGCGATCGGCGGGTTGGGTATTGCCAGCTTCGACCGCTTCATTGCCCACGATGCCTTGCGCGACGGGCGCCTGGTGCCGGTGCTGGCGGACTGGTCGCTGCCCTCGCGCACCTTGTACGCGGTCTACCCGCAGAGCCGCTATGTGGCCCCCAAGGTACGGGCACTGCTCGACTACGTGCAGGGGTACTACGCAGAGCCGAGATGGCGACATTGATTTGTGCTTAGAACGCACAAGACATGGCAAATTTAAGATGTATTTGTGCGCATATTGATCGTTTAACCTTCGTCCATTGTCACTTGGCGAAGGAGCCTCCCCATGAAAGCACTGCACACCCTGTTCGCCGGCCTCTCCCTGGCCGCGATTGCCATCACCGCCAGCGCCGCTGGCGACACCCTGAGCTCGGTCCCTGACAGCTCCTCGCTGAAATGGCAGCAGGTGCCCGGCACCCAAGGCGCTGTCAGCTACGCCAATGTCGAAGGCGACCTCTTCGGCAAGGGGCCGTATTCGGCCTACGTGAAGTTCCGCAAAGGCACCGACAATGGCCTGCATACTCACAGCCAGACCCTGCCGACCGTGGTGTTGAGCGGAACCTTCTATGCGGTGATCGATGGCAAGCGGGTGGAGTACCCGGCAGGCGCCTACTACAAGCTGCCCGCCAACCTCGTGCATGAAAGTGGTTGCACCGCGGCTGCGGATTGCCTGCTGTTCCAGTACCAGGCCAATGCCTTCGACCTGAACCCGGTCAAAGGCTGAGCCTGGGCAACGGGCTCACTCGCTGACCTGGAACTGCACCCGCGCCGTTTCACCGCTTTCATCCAAAGCACTCAACTCGATGCTCCCGGCCTGCTCGAACCTTACCGGCAAGCTGTCCTGCCCTTGGGTCTCGCCCATGGGCTGTCCATTGAGGAACCACCAGCGCCGCCCTGCCCCGCCCAATGCCGACACCAGCAACTGCAACGGCTCGTGGCTGGTGGCCGGGCGGCGCAGGTTGTCGCCACTGCGCACACCGACGATCGACAGCGGTGGCGCGCTGCTCACCACCTGCGGTGGACAGGCGGGGTCAACGGCCGGCAGCCGCGCCGCTCGACGTTCGACCCGGGGCAACCACGGCTCGAGCGGGGCCGGCCACAAGGCAATGTCTTGGGCCTTGGCTCCAGGACACGATGCATCGACACGCAGTCCTTGCTCGTTGAGCCACACCGTCTCGCGCAAGCCCAGGCCCAAAGGCTGGTCGGCGGCCTGCAAGGTCGGTGGCGTGGTGGCGTCGAGGGTCCAGGCGAAGCGCTGGCGACGGCAGTTGGGGTCCTGGCGGTTCATCGGCTGGCCCAACGGCCAGCAGATCGCCGCCACACCGACCGACGCCGGCACCGGCTCGACCGGCACTTCGATACCGCGTTGGCTATCGCGGTTGCTCAACAGGTCATGCACCTGCAGCATCAAAGGGGCCGCCGAGGCCAGGCCGAACTGGCCCGGCACCGGGGTGCCGTCGGGGCGGCCGATCCACACACCGATCAGGTAGCGCGGGCCGACGCCTACCGACCAGGCATCGCGAAAGCCGTAGCTGGTGCCGGTCTTCCAGGCCAATTGCGGGCGCTGCACCAGCTCGGCGTGGGGGTCACGGTCCGGCCGGGCCAGACCGCTGAGAATGCGCCGGGTGATCCAGGCCGAACCCGACGACAGCAAGCGACGCTCCACCAGCGGGTCCTGGGGTTGCAGGCGTACCTGCGCGCTCAGCCCACCACGGGCCAGCGCGGCATAGCCACCGACCAGGTCCTCCAGCCGGCTGCCTGCGCCACCGAGGATCAATGACAGGTTCGGCTCGGCCAGCGGCGGCAGCACCAGCGGCATCCCCCCCATGCGCATCTGCGCGGCAAAACGTTTCGGGCCATAGGCCTCGAGCAGTTGCACCGCCGGCAGGTTCAGCGACAGTGCCAGCGCCGAGCTGGCCGACACCGGGCCGCTGAAGCCCATGGAGAAGTTGCCGGGGCGGTAGTCACCGTAGCGCCGCGGCACATCCTGCAACAGCGATTCGGAGTGGATCAGGCCATCATCCATGGCCATGGCGTAGAGGAACGGCTTAAGGGTCGAACCGGGCGAACGCAGGGCGTGGACCATATCCACGTGACCGAAACGGCGCTCATCGTTCAAGTCGATGGAGCCGAGATACGCGCGCACGGCCATGCTCTGTGTCTCGACCACCAGCAACGCCGCCGAGGTGCGCTCGGGCAGGCGGGCACGCCAGCCCATCAGCAAGTCTTCGAGGCGGCGCTGCAAGGCGGCATCCAGGGTGGTACGGATCAGTGGCGGGCTGTTCGGCGTATTCAGGCGCCGGGCCAGCAGCGGCGCCAGCGCCGGCTCCTGGCGTGGCGCCAGCAACAGCGGCTCTTCACGCGCCTCATCGATGCGCTGGGCTGGCCATACCTGGTACTCGGCCAGGCGCTGCAGCACCTTGTCCCGGGCGCGTTGGGCGCGTTCAGGGTGGCGGTCCGGACGCAGCCGGCTCGGCGCCTGGGGCAGCACGGCGAGCAACGCGGCTTCGGCCGGAGTCAGGTGTTTCGGCGACTTGCCCAGGTACGCCCAACTGGCCGCTGCCACGCCCTGCAAGGTGCCGCCGAACGGTGCCCGGTTGAGGTACAGCTGCAAGATCTCGTCCTTGGACAGGTGCCACTCCAGCTGCGCCGTGCGCCACAGCTGGCGCAGCTTGCCGGGCAAGGTGCGGTCGTGCGGGTCGAGCAGGCGCGCCACCTGCATCGACAAGGTGCTGCCGCCGGACACCACCCGCCCGCCACGCAGGTTGAGCCAGGCAGCCCGGGCCAGGGCCATGGGGTTGACGCCGGGGTGATGATAGAACCAGCGGTCCTCGTAGGCGAGCAGGGCTTCAAGGTACAGCGGCGAGACTTCCTGCGGGCTGACCGGATAGCGCCACACGCCGTCGGCGTCGGCGAAGCGCCACAGCGGTGTGCCGTCCTCGGCCAACACCACCCGCGCCAGGTCGTCGCCTGGCATGGGCAATGGCCAGATACGGTCGGCCAACCACAACAGGGCCATGCCCAGCAGCACGCTGACGGCGACACGCCGCAGCAGCCTGGTCAGGCGCGGGCGCGCTAAGCTTGGCATCGGGAACCGACCGGGCCAGGTGATGGCCAAAGGCTGGAAATCGCCGATTCGTTGATCAGGAAGCGACTATGCATGTAGAAGGTTTTTTCGAATGGCTGGGCCAGGCACTGGGTTCGGTGATCCGGTTCATCGTCGACGGCTTGAGCGGGTTGTTCAACCTGCTGGCCAACGCCGGTGGCAATTTCATCGATGGCCTGGCGCGCACGCTGGGAATGGACACCTCGCTGGTGAGCATCCTGGCGCTTATCGTCGGCCTGATGTTGCTGTACTCGGCGGTCCGCGCATTCATGCGCGCATCGATCATCCTAGGGATCATCTGGGCGTTGCTGGGGCTGTGGGTGTTGAGCTGGGTGGTGCATTGAAAGCAGCTGCAAGCTTGGAGCTACAAGCGACAAATTGAAAGCAGCCTGCGTCGACTGCTTTCTCTTGTAGCTTGCAGCTCACAGCTTGAGGGTCAGCGAGCTCTTACAATCATCTCGCCCTGGCTATCACCTACCGCCTGCAAGTTGGGCCGGTACATCGACTCCACCTGCGGTGGCGGAATGCGGTAGCTGCCCGGCGTCACCGCACGGGCCAGGTACAACAGGTGGGTGGTGCCGTAGCTGTCGAGCTTGAGCGCGGCCACATAGCGATCGTCGCGGTACTCCTGGTGCACCACGCTGGCGTTCTGCATCGACTCGCGCCATTGCTTCACCGCGCTGCTGGCGTTGTCCAGGCTGGCGGCGCTCTGCGCCAGGTTCTGGTTCTCCAGCTCCAGGCCTGCCGGCAACAAATCGACCACCAGGGCGTCGGGCACCTGGTCCTGCGCCTTGAGCGCCAGGTGCACCAGCACCAGGTCACCGCTGCGCAGGTTGCGCACATCCAGCGTCTGGCCATTCATGCCCAGGTATTCGCGACGGATTTCCAGGCCATTGCCGCTGGCGGCCGGCGCCTGGCGCGGGTAGCCGGACAGGGTCAGCTGCTGGTACAGGGTCTCGCCCCCCTGGTTCTGCACGGTCAATGGCGAGGCCAGCAGCGGGCCCTCGAGCTTCATCCCCGAGTCATTGTTGTCGAACTCGCGGACCTCACCGGCGCTGTCCAGGCGGGCCTTCCAGTTGCCTTCCGGCTTGCCCAGCAGGCCACGCCCGGCGAGGAACAGCGCGTTGCGCTCCTGGGTGGAGAGCCAACGGTTGGCGGCCAGCTCGTCGGACAGGCCGAACAGGCGCTGATCGACCTGATTGGCGGCCAGGTTGTTCTCCTGCAGCAGGGCCAGGATCAACGCCTGGTCACGCAGGGCGCTGCCGTAGTCGGCCAGCCAGCCTTTGCCGCGGGTGACCGCCAGGCCCGCCTGCAGCGCCTGCTGCGAACGCTGCTTGTCGCCCATCTTGTCCAGCGCCACCGCCAGTTGCACCAATGGCAAACCGGAGCGGGCGTCAGCGCGGCGCTCGAACAGGCTGCGCAAGGCGCCCAGCGGCGCTTGCTGGCTGCGCGCCAGCACCAGGCCAGCGTAGGCCTGCACGGCGAAGCGGGTGTGGTCGGCGTTCTGGCTGTAGTCGACTTCGATCAGGTTGCGCTCCTGCACATAGCGCAGCAGGCGCTCGCTGGCTTTCTTCAGCGCCTCGGCCGGTACGCCGTAGCCTTGCTCGCGGGCGCGCAGCAGGAAGTCGGTGACGTAGGCGGTCAGCCAGTACTCCTCCTCGCTGTCCGAGCTCCACAGGCCGAAGCTGCCGTTGTAGCGCTGCATGCCCAGCAGGTGCTCGATGCCCATCTCGATCTTGCGCTTGCGCACATCGGCCGGCTCACCCTTGATGCCCAGGCGCTTGAGGCTGTCGGCATCGGCATACAGCGACGGGTACAGGCCACTGGTGGTCTGCTCCAGGCAGCCATACGGGTAGGCTTCCAGGGCGCGGATCTGCTCGGCAAGGTTCAGCGGTGGGCGGCTCGACAGCGCCAGGCTGGCCTCCAGGCCCGCAGGCTCGAACTCGGCCAGGTCGCTGTCGGGCAGGCTCCAGGGCTGGTCCTTGAGGGCTACGCGGTAGTGCTTGAGCATCGCCGGGTAGGCCGGGCGGATACCCAGGGTCCACTCACGCTCGAAGGTATTGGCCGGCTCACCCGGCAGCTGCAGGCCGTTGACCTGCACGCGGACTTTGCCCTGGCCCAGGCCGCCCCGGGCCTGCACCGGGATCATCAGGGTGGTGCGCTGGCCTTCGGCGAGGGTGAAGTTCTGCTGCGCGCCACCGACCAGGCTCAGTTGGCCTTCGCTGGACACCTGCACGCTCAGTTGCTGGTCACGGCCGGAGAGGTTGGCCAGATCCAGCGCCAGGCGGGTCTGGTCGCCACCAGCGAGGAAGCGCGGCGCGGACAGCTCGGCGATCAGCGGCGCGGCGACCACGGTCTTGCCTTCAGCCATGCCGAAGTGTTCCTCGGTCCAGGCCTGGGCCATCAGGCGCAGCTCACCGTTGAAATCGGGAATATCGACGCTGGCCTGGCCCTCGCCTTTTTCATCGAGGGTGACCGGCAGGCTCTGCTGGGCAACGATGGTCACCGTGGTGTTCGGGCGCTTGCCGCCCTTGGCCATGGCGGCGTCACCGCCGAAGGCCAGGCTGGCCAGACGGCCCTGGCCGGCTTCGATCAACTGGCCATAAATGTCCAGCTGGTCGGCGCCGTAGGCCTTGCGGCCGAACAGGCTGGCGAACGGATCGGGGGTCTTGAAGTCGGTGATGTTGAGGATGCCCACGTCCACCGCCGACAACAATACATGCACCTGCTTGGGCACGCTGCCATCGGCGTTGACCGCCTTGACCTTGACGGTCAGCGGTTGCTTGGGCCGCATTTTCTCCGGTGCCTGCAGCGATACGGCCAGCTTGCGCTCGGCGCGGTCCAGCGGCAGGTGCAGCACGCCCACGGCGCGTTTCGGCGTGGCATTGGCCTTGCGCTCACCCGGGCGGATCACCAGGGCGCTGATGTACAGGTCGTGGCGCGCCCACTTCTTGTCCAGTTCGACCTCGAAGGTCTTGCCCTCGGCCGGCACCTCGATTTCCTGCCACCACAGCGGGCCGTCGGCGGACTCGATCATCAGGTAGCCGCTGCCGGCGGCCGGCGGGGTGACGGTGACCTTGGCGGTGCCGCCTTCCTTGTAGGCAGGCTTGTCCAGGGCGATCTTCACCTGGTCGGGACGCACGGCACCGCCCTCGGCGTTGTCCTGGGCGCGGTAGCCGGCCCAGAAGCGGGCGCTGGAGACCAGGCCGGTCTGCGGGTCTTCCACCTCGACGCGGTACGGGCCCCACTCCACCTGGAAGTTCAGCTTGGCGGTGGAGCCTGCCTTCACGCTGACGGTTTCTTCAGCCTGGGTAAGGAATTTCTCGTTGTAGTTGTAGCTCCAGCCATCGCTCTGCGAGTAGTTCCAGTAGTAGTCGCGGCGCTCGCGGATCAGTCGTACCTTCAGGTTGTCGGCGGCCAGCTTCTTGCCGTTGCGGTCAGCCACCAGGAACTCGAATTCTACCGGGCCATCGCCGTCGGTTTCTTCGCCGTCGAACAGGCCGCGCAGGCCCGGCAGGCGCTCGGCAGGCCAGATCGGCTGCTCCAGGCGCCGGGTGATCGGCCGACCACCGGACTCCTGCAGGCTGGCCTGCACGGTCAGTTGCAGCGGTGAGCGGGCTTCAGCCCAGCGGCTTTCGATGTCGATGCGGGCCTTGCCGTTCTGGTCGAGGGTGACTTCGTCCAGTTCCAGGTCCTGGTTCAGGTCGGTCTCGGTGACCGCGCCGAACTGGTAGCCCGGCAGCGCCTTCACCGCTTCACGCAGCGGGCGCACGTACGCCTGGCCACTGAGGCGGTTGCCGGCGGCAGGCGCACCATAAAGGTAACGGCCATTGACCTGGATCGTGGCGTTTTGGTCCGGCGCCAGCGGCGCGGCACTGCCTTTGAGCTCCAGCGCCAGGCGCTCGGGGAGGAAGTCCTCGACAAGGAATTCGTAGACCTGCTTGCGTCCACCGCCCATGTCGAGCAGCAACTGCCAGCGGCCGGTCGGCGCTTCGCTGGCCAGTTGCAGCTGGTACTGGAACAGACCGTTCTGGTCGGCCTCCCAGACGAACTTGCGGCTGACCTGCTCATCGGGGCGGCGTACTTCCACGTTCACCGGCTGGGCCTTGACCGGCTTGCCGTCCTGGTCGCGCAGCAGGCCGTTGAGCAGCACGGTCTCGCCTGGTCGGTACAGGTCGCGCGGGCCAAAGATGAAGAACTGCAGCGGGTTGGCCCGGGGGCCGGCGATGTCGAACTCGGCCAAGTCCAGCGCCGCGGTGTTAAGGCGCAGCAGGGTGGTGTGCACCCCTTGGGTGGCGATCAGCGTATCGGCCTTGGCGGTGATCGGCAGCTGGGCATGGCCGTCGCCGTCGGTCTTGGCCTGGGCCAGCAGCTTGCCCTTGTCGTCGTGCAGCTCGAGGGTGACGTCCTTGAGCGCCTTGCCGCCCTCCAGGGCCTGGGTGAACACGTCCAGGCGGTCGCGATAGCGGTGCGCCGAGACACCGATGTCACTAAGAGTGAACAGAGTCGCTGGCTGCGAGTAGTCATAGGTGCCCGAGGCACGCATGACTGCCAGGTACACGCCAGGCTCCTGCAGCGGCTTGATCCCGGCGATCGGCAAAAGCACGGTTTCGCGGGTATTGCGCGCCGGGTTGAGGTCGAAACGGCCGCTGTAGACCAGCTCGGCCATCTCCAGGGTTTCCTTGGACTGGTAGTAGTAAAGGCTGCTGTTGCGCCCCCAGTTGACCAGGAAGCTCGAGAGCATGTCCGGCTTGATGCGGAAGAACTCGACATCGACCTTGTCGACGTTCAGGGCAATCACCGGCAGGCCTTCGGCCAGGCGCGTGGGCAGCAGCGAACCGCGGCTGGCGAAGCCCACCGTGGCCTGCATGTCGCGGGTCTCGAAGCGGCTGACCGATTCGACCTGCAACTGATTGCCATTGACCGAGAGCAAGCCCTTGTCGATAGTCAGGACCATCTTGCGCTGCGGCTCCAGGTGGCGCAGGCGCAGTTCCATCTGGTTGTCCGAGAGTTCCCAGGCGCCGTCGACCTTGCCCTTGACGGTATCGACCAGGTGCAACTTGCCGGCAAAGTCCTGGTTGGCGTCCAGTGGCGCGGAGACGCTGACCGACAGGGTACTGGCGCCGTCGAGCTGCACTTCCGAGACGTCCAGCACGGTCAGCTCGCGGCCGGCGTAGCGCTTGGCGAGCACTGCCGGATCTTCGCGCTTGGCCGTCCTGGTTTCGACGGGCGCGACGGCAGTGGCGGCATCGGCAGGCGCCGAAGGCTTGTCCGGGGTGGAGGAATCACAGGCACTGAGCAGGGCCAGCGCGCAGGCCAGCAACAATCCTTTGTTGAGCATTTGAGAGAGAACTCTTCGGCAGCGTGTACATGAGGGGGGCAACTATAGCGCAACGGCTCGAAGCTTACCTGGCGATGCGCGGCAAGTGAGACCGTGTTCGCGCCAATAGGTTGCCGGGCCGGTACAATCCGTTCGGCAATCGCGGGGGAAGACCACTCCCCCAAAAGT
>NZ_JBOBDQ010000084.1:0-17995 GCF_050586565.1 Pseudomonas sp. WC1 | reverse complement strand
TACCGGCGCCCTAGTGTGGTGTTTTGCAAATACGAACAATAAATCGCGAGCGATTTTTGCGCTCAGGCAAGGCGTCGCGACGAGTCGTAGCCCAGCTACGGCGAGGAGCGACAACGCCGCATGAGCGCAAAAAGCGCCGGGAGTTATGGTCGTTATTTGTGAAACACCACACTAGCGACCAGGCACAAAAAATCCGATGCCTTGCGGCATCGGATCTTCATGCAGTGATCAAGCCGACAGGCCTCGACTGTCGGGCATCAGGCACGTCTGCCGGATGCTGGCTCGATCAGGCGTCGACGGACGCTGTGGCCTTGTTGCCACTGTTGATCAGCGATCCGTAGCGCCGGCTGAACTCCTGGTTGTAGGGCACGTGGTTCTTGTTGACCCCGCTGTCCCAGTTGACCGACCAGGTCATCAGGCCCTTGATCGACACGCCCTTGGCGTAAAGGCGCTTGAACGCGTTGGTCACCGCCGTCGGGTTGATCACATAGCCGGTGGCGGCCGCGTCGACGTTGGCCGGCAGGCCGATGACGAACTTGTCGGCCGGGATCCGGGTGAAGCCGCGGGTGCCACTGACCAGGCTCTCGGTCAGGTAGAACAGGAAGTCCTCCTTCATGGCATCGTTGTTCTGCGCGATCCAGGCGCCGTTGCCATTGTTGGCCTCCTGCACCCAGAGCCCGTCGCCCCCCTGGTTGTAGAACTGCGGGGCGATGAAGTCGTAGTACCCCTCCAGTGCCTTGAGGTAGTCGACGTAGCGCCCCGCGCTGGTCAGGTAGGGGAACTCCGGTGCCATGCTGATGATGAAATGCTTGCCCTCGGCGGCGTAGTGATCCTTCACCAGTTTCAGCGCGGCAGGCAGGACCGTCTTGTTGGCGGCGAAATCGATCGCGCTCTGTTCAAGGTCGATGTCCAGCCCGTCGAAACCGTAGGTTTCCACCAGGCGAATGATTTCATTGGCCAGCGGTTGTTCATGGCCCGGGTTCAGGGCGATATGCGCATCGGCGCCGCCCAGGGACATCAGCACCGCCCTGCCCTGGCTGTTGAGCACGCCCACCTGGCGCCGGAACTCGGCATCGGACAGGTTGTACGGCTTGAAGGTCGGTATGCCGCTACCTTTCATGAAGGCCACCGCCACCACGTTGTAGTCGCGTGGCACCTCCTCCAGGCTCATGTTGGCGAACTGCCCGCGCTGGTAACCATCCGCCGGGCCGGCCGGCCAGTTGTGCCAGTAGCCCATGAGGATCTTCTTGCCCGCCAGGCTGGGCATCCGCGATGCAGCGTCATCCTGCGCTGCCTTGAGTTGGGTAAAGTCAATCGTTGCCATGTTCCAATCCTTCAGAACGTGTGTAGATCCCGCGGACTTACTGGAAGTCGACGTCGAATGCCTGGTAGAAGGCGTTGCCGGTATTGGCGACGATCCACATCAGCACGATCACGTGACGGCCTTTCTTGTTGGCCGGCAGCTTCACTTCGTGGTCGACCTTGGCCTTCAACTCGCCGGCGTGGCTGTAGTACGGCACCTGCGGGTAGAAGTCCTCGGCGAACGGCTTGTCTTCCAATTGCGCACGGGTGATGCGTTGTTTCGGGTCCCAACCGTCCTTGGTGATCAGCCAGCGATAGCCACGGGTGGTATGCGGCGCGGTGTAGCGCCAGGTCACCTTGAACACTTGCCCGGCGTCGACATTGATCAGCGGCCAGGTAAAGGCGCGGTTGAGCTTCTTGCCCATCTCCTCGTCGGTGAAGTTAACGCAGTCACGGGCGTCGGTCTTGCCACCGCTGAGGATGTAGCCATCGGCGGGCGGCGCGACGCTCGGGTTGTCCGACTGGAACGGCGCGGGGAACGGACCGGCGGCCAGGGCCGGGAAGTTCTTGCCGCCTTCCATTTCATCGACCTGCCAGCCGCTCAGCACGCCGAGGTCGATGGCGACGGCGCCACGCGAGGCTGGGGTGGTGACACGACCGTGACGAAGCGGGTTCTGGTTTTCTGGTTGGTTCATCGTTGTAACTCCATGTGGTTTGAGAACTCTCCCTTTCCGAAGGAGAGGCCTTCAAACTAACGGAGCTGGATTTATTGTCCACGCAGCCATTTTTGCTCCTGGCGTGCTCAGGCATTGGAATCACCAATGAATACTGGACAAATATACAGTATAACTTGAATTATCCTACTCACCCTGAAGCAAAACACCTACACGCCAACGCGACGTCTGCCAGTGCCCGAGCCTGTCAGCCAATGAAGTACTGCCGGCGTTTCGAGCGGTAGTTCGACGGGTCCAGGTGCGCGGGCAGCCATTGCCCGGCCGTCTCCTTCAGATAATTGCCCTGGCTGCCGGGCCGGTCCTGGTACCTGGCCGCCAGGTAGCGGGCGTAGTGATGGTCGAACAGGCGCATGAATTCGCCGAAGTAGATGTCCGCCACCCGGGTGTCGCCGTGGATCACCAGCATGTTCTCGTCGTTCTTCACCTGGGAGGCGCTGCTGAAGTTCGCCGAGCCCGTCACCACCGTGGGCTGCTCGCCCAAGGGATCGACCAGCATGTACTTGGTGTGGATGTAATCGTTGCTGTTGAGCGGGTTGTCGCGTTCCTTCAGCGCGTTGCTCAGCGTGTTGTCCTCGCTCAGGTAGCTACCGGCAGCGAAGATCACGTCACCGTCGGTACCGATGTTCTCCGTCGCCTTCAGCGGATCGTCCTTGATCACGTAGCGCAGCACATCGTTCTGTGCCTGGAACACCGCCTGGAATTCGGCGGCGATCTCGAAGGCAGCGGTGAAGCACACCAATTGACTGGCCGCGCTGGCCAGGTTGGCGTACCACTGCAAGGTCTTGCGCGCCTGGGGCTCCTCGTTATCTTCGCGCGGGCTGAACACGGGATAGGTGCCCGGCTGCAACGGCAATGCCGGCAGCGGGCTGGCCTGGGCATTGGGCGTGCGCAACTTGCCTGGCGTCAGGTTGCGTTGCAGGCGTGTCCAGTAATCAAGGTATCGCCGGGCGATTTCGGGGTCGTGGACGACGTGCCCCACGTTCGAATGGCCGAAGATCCCACCGGCCGAGATATTGGTCGAGCCGGTCCAGACACTGACCGGCTGGCCATGCTCGAGCAGCACGATGAACTTGTTGTGGCGGATACCTTCGCTGACCGTACGCGGATGAGCGTGGGCGGCCAGGCCGGCCTGGGCGATGGTGGCCTGGTTCTCGGCCTTGTACTTGCTGGCCGCGTCATAGACCACCTGCACGTCGCCTTCTTGCGCGGCATCGCTTAGCGCCTGGGCGACCGGCAGGTAGTGAAATTCATAGAACGCCGCGCGCAACCCCATGCCCGGCCTGGCACCGCGTTCGATGAAGGCAAGCAGGGCTTCGTACAAGCCTCGCGAAAGCCACCTCATCGGCTTGGATTGCGGCGCGTCAGGGTCGGGAGCGACGTTGTCGAACTCCCGGGCATAGGCCTGGGAGCCGATCACGCCACGGTTGAAGTGCACGTCGTGGCGCACGCCCGTGCCTGGCGCCGTCGTGCTTTCGCAGCGCACACGCACGGCAACACCCAGGGCCTCATCCACACGCAGGTTCTTCGGCTCGCCGAACACCGGTTGCACCGCGTACTCGTAGTCGCCTTCGGCAGTGGCGGTGTAGTCCGCCCACAGGAAACTCTGGATGGGGTGCTCGCTGGTCGGCACCCGCGTGCCCGGGGGCAGCCCCTTGTCCTTGTCTGCGAAGCGTTTCAAGCCACGCAGGTAATAGCGGGTACGCACCTGGCCGGCCGCGTCGAACTGCTTGCGCTGCACGGCAAAGCCCAGCAGGTTCTGCTCGGCGACCAGCGTCGCAAGGTTCGGTGGCGTGACGAAGTCCCAGGCCAGCACCACGACATGGGTACCGGTGATGGCGCGTACGCGCAGGTAGTCGCCCGTGGCGGATGCTCGCATGGGAGGCACTCCTTGCAGGAAGGTTACTGGTAGGGTATGCGGACCTTGATCTGCTGGTTGTCGGGAGTCCCGCCGGCCGGGCACGGCATTGGGCCGAGCTGTTTGTCCAGGCAGACCCAGAGCTCTTTCAGGCGGTTGCCCGACCCCACCGATACCCGCAGGCTCTGCGCAGGCAGCGCCGGGTTATGGGCCAGGAACGCCTGCTTGATGTCGCTCACCTTGGCGTCCACCAATTGATTGGGGCCCGCTTCGCTGCCGAGCATTTCCTGCAGGGAGGGCCGCTGCAGCGAGTCGTAGACCCGCTGGATATCGGCAAAGTAGCGGTCCGGCGACGACCAGCCGCAGGTACCGTGGGCCTGCCATTCGTTCTGCATCAGGTCCGGCCCGGGCATCATGCACAGGTGCTGCCTGACCAAGGGTGCCGGCAACGAACCGACAGTCTGGCAGTTGCGCGGATGGTCCTGGTTGGACCTGGCGTAGCCATTCTGCGGCCACAGGCCGTGCACCACCCACTCGAAACGATTGCCCGAGAAGCACTGGAAGGCATGCTTTTCGCGTTGCGCCTTGGGCTTGTTGCGCTGGGCTTCACAATGCTCCGGCGACCAGGACAGCACCAGGGCCAGGTAATCGGTGGGCAGGTCCTTGTTGACGTAATCCACGGGGCGGGCCGGCGCAGGCTCGACATTGTCGGGCAACACGCAGACTTGCTCGGCGAAGGTGGGCGAGGCGGCGGCTGCCAGGCAGCCAAAGAGCAGCGTTTTCAGGCGGGTTGCAGATCGTGGTGTCCATTGCATGATGACCTCCTTGTCGGGTGCGACAGGCTCCGTGCCTGTCGCTCGGTTTAACCCGTCATGTGATGGTGTAGCGCGAATATGACGATTCGTCAGTGGCGGTTTGCTGTATCGTTCACCCCTGCGGCAGCACCCAGCGTCAATGAAGTGGAAGAACATGAACCGTCGTAAAAAGATCAACCAACTGTTGAAAGCCCACGCCAAGAAGGCCAGCGCCAAGTTGGCGCCGAAAAACAGGAACCCCTACATCTCCAAGGCCGACCGGTTGAAACTGGCGGCCGAGGCCGGCCAGCCCGAAGCAGACCTGGTGAGCGACGGCGCGCCGGCACAGCCCTGAACCTTCTGCATGAGCGAGCAATGCGATGGACCTCAAGTTCAGCCACGTGGATGTACTGGTCGCCGATCTGGATGCCGCCTGTAGCTATTACGCGCAGGTGCTGGGCGCCGACATTTCCCGGACGCTGGTCTGGGAACGCGGCGGCCTGCACGTCCACTACGCGATCGCCCGGGTCGGCCAGGAGCGTTTCATGCTGGTCCAACCGTTGGCGGGCAACCTCAAGGACCTGCTCGATACCCATGGCGAAGGGATGATCTACCGCCATTGCTATTCCACGCCGGACATCGAGCAGGCCTATGACCAGCTGACGGCCAATGGCATCCAGCCCGAGGACGAGAACGGCAGGCCACTGGCTCGCGAGCACCTGCAATCGCCTGCCGGGGCCCGCATCATCTGGTTGCCCAAGCGTTTCGGGCATTTCTCGATCGAGATCATCGAGGCCCTGGCGCTCGAAGCCTTCATCGCAGACGCGTTCAGCCCTTCGGCCGTTGCAGGCTGACTGCGGCGCCTATCACTCGCCTGGCCCGGCAAACGCCCGCACCAACTGCTCGATCACCGCGCGCACCCGCGCCGTGTGGCGCAGGTCCTGGTGGGTGACCATCCACACCTCGTAGGGCTGGCTGCGCATGCGTTGCGGCCAGACTCGCCGCAAGCCGTCACGCTGCCCCAGCTCCACCGGGATCTCCCCCAGGCCCAGGCCTTCGGCGATGCCGCGGCGCAGCATCATGCTGGCGTTGGCCGCCATCACCACCCGCCCTTCGCCCAGGGGCACGTCCACCAGGGTCGGTTCGGCGCGGTCGCGCCAGTACGGCTCATACACCACCAGGTCGTGGCCGGCAAAGCTGCCCTCCTCCGGCACGCCCCGCCGCGCCAGGTAATCCGCCGAAGCGAACAGGCCCATCTGCCAGCTGGCCAGCTTGCGCAGCACCAGGTCGGGGCTGTCCGGGCGCTGGTTGCGGATGGCGATGTCGGTTTCACGTTGCGACAGATTGACGATCTCCGAACTGCCACTGAGCACCGCGCGCACCTCAGGATGGGTCTCGTGCACCTGCCGCAGTGCCGGGATGACGAACTCCAGGGCCAGGGAGTCAGTGGTGGCGATGCGCACCTCGCCGGCCTCCTCGTTGTCCGCGCCTCGGGTTCGGCGGGCCAGCTCCAGAGCCGCCTGTTCCATCTTCTGCGCCATTTCCACGGCCACTTCACCGATGGCGGTCAACTGGTAGCCGGCCGGCGTGCGCAGGAACAAGGTCGAGCCCAGGTCCGCCTCCAGCGCCGCCACCCGCCGGCCCACCGTGGCCTGGTCGACCCGCAGCACCCGGGCGGCGCGGCGCAGGGTCTGTTCGCGGCTCAAGGCCAGCAGCATGCGGGCATCATCCCAGTTCATTGGTCCACTCCTGATTGGGGGCGCGCCGCGCCCCATCGCTGGCAAGCCAGCTCCCACAGGGATCACCTGCGCATTGTGGGAGCTGGCTTGCCAGCGATGAGGCCAGTACAGGCAACACAAAACCGCTTCCCACAACAATTCGCAGGGATGCGGCAGGCTGAAGAAAATCTGCAAAGGTGCGTCGCAAAATCGCCGCGCGACCGGACAACCCGGGTTGCATACCCTGTGACGCAACGGGCCGGCACGGCCTTTCTTCAGAATGACAGAGGTCTTCATGCGTCACATCATCCCCAGCCAAATGAGCGCCATCGACATCACCCGGCCAGGCGGCCCCGAGGTCCTGCAGGTTGCCAGCCATGCCACGCCCCAGCCAGGCCCGCGCGAGGTGCTGGTGCAGGTGCATGCCGCTGGCGTCAACGGCCCCGACCTGCTGCAGCGCAAGGGCCTGTACGATCCACCCGCCGGCGCGCCGGCCATCCCGGGCCTGGAGATCGCCGGCAAGGTGGTGGCCATCGGCGAGCAGGTCCGTCACTTTGCCCTCGGCGATGCCGTGATCGCCCTGGTCCAGGGCGGGGGTTATGCCGAGTACGCTGTGGCCGACGAACGCACCACCGCGCACCTGCCGGAAAACCTGTCGATGGTCGAGGGCGCGGCGCTGCCGGAAACCTTCATGACCGTGTGGGTCAACCTGTTCCAGCGCGGCGGCTTCAAGGCCGGTGAAAGCGTGCTGATCCATGGTGGCGCGTCGGGCATCGGCACTACCGCGACGCAGCTGGCCCGGGCCTTCGGCGCGGCGAAGATCTTCACCACGGTCAATGGCGCCGGGCAACAGGCCGCAAGCCTCGAACTTGGCGCCGACGTGGCCATCGACTACACCCGCGAGGACTTCGTCGAGCAAGTCATGGCGCACACCGACGGCAAGGGCGTGGATGTGATCGTCGACATCATCGCCGGCGACTACGTGGCGCGGAACTTCAGGGCCGCCGCCATGGACGGGCGCATCGTGCAGATCGGCGTGGTCAAGGGCCCGGCCACCGAGGTCGACCTGTTCCCGCTGCTGACCAAGCGCCTGACCCATATCGGCTCGACCCTGCGCGCGCGCAGCGCCGACGACAAGGCGGCGATCCTCGGCGAGCTGCAGGCCAAGGCCTGGCCCCATGTACGCAGCGGCGCGGTCAAGCCGCTGATCCACGCCACCTTCCCGCTGGCAGCGGCCAGCCAGGCCCATGAACTGATGGAGTCGGGCCGGCATATCGGCAAGGTGGTGCTGAACGTCGCGCACAAGGGCTGAGTCAGTCGAGCGCACCGCTGCCCAGGGCGATCCTGATCGCCTGGGCGGTGGTGCTCACTCCCAGGCGCCGGCGGGCGGCGCGCAGGTGGTTTTCCACCGTGCGCAGCGACAGGCCGAGGGTGGCGGCGATATCGGCCTGGCGCTGCCCGGCGGCGGTCCAGGCCAGGACCTGGCGCTCACGCTCGGACAAACGCCCCTGGCCGCTGGGCGCTTCCAACAGCCGCCGAGCGCCCGCGAACGCGGCCTGGGCCAGCAGCGTCAGGGCCAGGCGTGCGGCAGATGTCGCCACGACCTGCGCGCCACCGAAACTCATGGCGCCTTCCAGGCCTGCGGGACCGAACACCGGCACCTGCAAGCCGTGGATACCCGGCCCGCTCGGCGTTCGTACCACGCGGTAACGCTCGTTGCCATCGTCCAGCCGCTTGCTCCAGAAGAACGGCTCGCGTGCCGCCAGCAGGTGACGGGTCACCGGACAGTGGCGCACGTAGGTCTGGGCGTCGACCGCCTGGCCATCGCCGAACCAGTCCCCCTCCACCCAATGGATACGCTCGACCACCTCGTCCCGCGCAGCGCTGGCGCTGAACAGCACGAAGCGGTCATAGCCCAGCGGCCGGGCGACATTGCGCACGGCCGACTGGATATCCGCCAGGTCGGTGGCCTGCGCGATCCGCTGGACGGCTTGCACCAGCTGATCGAACGGCAAGTCCCTCATCCGCCGTTGACTGCCTTGAGCAACGCCGAGGCGGCCAGCTTGCCGAGGGCATTGCCGGCCAAAGGACTGTCGCCGGTGAGCAGCTTGCGATCCTGGTGGACGGCACCGGAGATGCCCTCGTTGATGATCTCGACGCCCTGGGCCTGCAGGTGTTCGCCGAACTTCCAGGTCAGGTGGCCGGGCATGTAGCCGATGTCCGGGGTCTTGGCATCCAGATCGTCAGGGAAGGCGCAGATCTTGTAGCCGTCGTAGAGCTTGCCGCCGGCCAGCAGCGCCGCCGGGCCGTGGCACAGGGTGATGACGAACTTGTCGTGGTCCGCCGCCCATTTCAGCACTCGCCCGACTTCCTCGCTTTCCGGCAGGCCGATCAGCGCGCCGTGGCCGCCCGGGATGAATACACCGATATAGTCCGAGTCCTCACCCAGGGCCTGTTCCAGCACATCGGCGAGCTTGCGCGGCTGCTTGAACGCTGGCTTGTAGCGATCGAACAGGCCCAGCACCTCGGTGTCCTCGCCCGGCATGGCCCAGTATTCGAACTTGACCGGGTTGCCCGACAAGGTCGCGACGTCGAAGGCAAAACCGGCCTTGTCCAGGTGGTACATCGGCAGCAGCGTTTCCACCGGGTGGTTGCCGGTGGAGAACAGCGTGCCGTTGTCGGTGAGCAGGTAGCGCTCGTCGGCGCCGATCAGCAGCACCTTCCAGCGTCCGCCACGGTAGGCGTCGGGATAGTCGGCGCCGCTGAGGTCGGACTTGCGCGAGGTGAACTGGCTGAGGGAATACGGCGAAGGGAAGAAGGCGTTGTCCTCGGCCGGGTCGGGGGTTGGGCGTTTGTCGTCGTTGGGGCTGGTCATGGTTGTGCTCCTGTGCCTGGGGTAGGTAACCGGATCCATGCTAGGAGGCCGCCGGATGAGCGGCAATGAGGGTTTTCCCTCAATGGCTACCCGTGGCATCGGTACAACGGCCCTCGCGGTCCCTACAGCACATCACCCGATCCTCCGGGGCTGCAGAGCAGAGAATGAGGTTGCAAGCATCATCAGCGTGGGAGCGGGCTTGCCCCGCGATGCGGTGTATGGCACCGGCTGCGCCGGTGATAGCGGGGCCAGCCCGCTCCCACGCTATCCGTGCCAAACCAGTGCATCACGTTGTGTTCGAAGCGGGGCCACCAATGGACCCAGAGCAGTCTAGTCGAGCGCGGCAGGCGTATCGACGTCGCGCACTATCCCGCCATCGTCCAGTTCCAACACGACAACGCGATCGGCATGCCGCCGCAGCACCGAGCGCGCCCCTTCATCACCAGCCAACAGCGTCAGCTCGGCCCAGTAATCCCGGCCGAACACCACCGGGTGGCCGTTCTGCCCCTGATGACGCGGCACCACGATGACCGAGGGCGCCGCCGAGGCGAGCAGACGACGGAAGGTCGCCGCCCCGATCCATGGCATGTCCCCGAGCAGGATCGCCACCGCCTGCGCCTCGCTGTCACCCAGCGACGCCGCGCCAGCCGCCAGGCTATGACCCATGCCCAGTCCTGCCTCGGGGCTGTGGACGACCCGGCAGGCCGGCGGCAACCCAAGGTCCTCGGCCCACTCGCCAGCGCGCAGCACCACGCGCACCTCGTCGAACGCCGCCAGGGCGCGCTCCACACTGTGCTGCAACAAGCTGCGCCCATCGGCCATCAAGGCCCGGCGCTTGTCCGCGCCAAAGCGCGCGCCCTGCCCGGCCGCCAGCACCAGGGCGACGACCTTCACAAGGCCTCGCGGGCGATACCGCTGCGGGTCCGCAGGATATCGGCGAGCACCGCCAGGGCGATCTCCGCCGGCGTCTTGCTGCCCAGGTTCAGGCCGATCGGCGCATGGATGCGCGCCATGTCGGCATCACCGAGCTCGCCGATGCGGCGCAGGCGCTCACGACGCTTGGCCGACGTGGCCTGTGAGCCCATCACACCGATGTAGAACGCTTCGGTACGCACTGCTTCGAGCATGGCCAGGTCGTCGATCTTGGGGTCGTGGGTGAGCGCCACCACCGCGGTGTCGCGATGGCAGCCGCCGTTGGCGATGAACAGCGAAGGCAGTTCACGACGGATTTCTATCCCGTCCAGCGCCACGTTGTCCATCACCTCGTCGCGAGGGTCGCACAGCACCACCTCGAAACCCAGGCCCTTGCCAAACTCGGCACAAAAGTGCGCGACGCTGGAGTAGCCTGCCAGCAACAGGCGCTGGGCGGCGCCGATGCGCAGGCGCACGCAATGCTCGCCACGCTCCACCCGTGGCCCCTGGCCGAGGTCATCGCTCAGCCGCCGTTCACCGCTGCGCAGGTCGACCTCGCGCAACAGCCGCCGACGCCCGAGCAAGGCACTCTCCAGCTCGGCAAGATGCGCCTGGGTGGCGCAGTCGCCGGGCAGGTTCTCCACCAGCACGTCGAGAATGCCGCCGCACGGCAGGCGGATGTTGCCGCGGGTGTCGCTGCCGTCGCCATAGCGCACCACGGCAACCGCCGAGGCGAACTCGCCAGCGGACACCCGCTCGAGGAAGTCATCCTCGACACAGCCACCCGACAGCGATCCCACCCAGTGCCCACCCTCGCCCACCGCCAGCAGCGAACCCGGCGCGCGCGGCGCCGAGCCATAGGTGCACAGCACACTGCACAGCCACACGCGCAGCCCGTCGCGCGACCATTGCGCCGCCTGGCGCACCACCTGCAGGTCGAGATGCTGCACGGGTCAATCCGCCTTCAGCTGGGCCAGCTGCTGGGTGGTCAGGTCGCCTGGCAGGCCGCCCCAGGCTTCGCGCAGGTAGTTGACCATGTCGGTCAGCTGCTGGTCGTCGAGCTTGTCGGCGAAGCCCGGCATCGGTTGCATGCGCTCGAAGCCGGTGAACTGCTGTTCGCGGATGCCGTCTACGATGGCTTTGACCAGGTTGCGCGAGTCGGCTTGGCGCAGCACGGTGTTGCCCTGCATGGCCACGGCAATGTGCGGCTTGCCCTCGCCATCACCGCCGTGGCAGCCGGCGCAGACATTGAGGTACTGCTGGCGGCCACGCTTGGCGCTCTCGCCCAAGGTTTCGTGGGCCACCGCCTGCACCACCTTGGCCGCCGGCGGCTGGTCGCCGAGCAGGTAGGTGGCCATGGCCGACAGGTCGCTGTCTTCAAGGTGCTGGGTGCTGTGGTGCACCACCGGGTACATCTCGTTGAACATGCTGCCCTGGGCACTGATACCGTGCTTGAGGAAGGTCGCCAGGTCGGCCTGGTTCCAGCCGCGGTCGGCCAGGTCCTGGGCCAGCAGGCTCGGCGCCAGGTAGCCCAGCAGCAGGCCGCCGGTCAGGCGTTTGTCCTGCTGCAGTGCGCCGATGGGGTTGCGCGGGGTGTGGCACTCGCCGCAATGGCCGAGCACCTCGACCATGTACTGGCCGCGCTTCCACGCCTCGCTGTTGCCCTTGCCCTCCTCCAGTTGCACGCTCTTGCCGTACAGCAGGTTCCAGCCCATCAGGCCGGTGCGCACGTTGAACGGGAAGCTCAGGCTGGTTTCCGGCGCCGGCCGGTTGATCGGCGCCACGCTCATCAGGTAGGCGTGGATCGCATCGGAATCCTCGCGCTTGATCAGGTGGTACGAGGTGTAGGGCATGGCCGGGTAGAGGTTGGCGCCGTCCTTGCGCTTGCCCTCGGTGAGGGCGGCGAAGAACTCGTCGCTGCTGTAGTTGCCGATGCCGTGCTGCTTGTCCGGGGTGATGTTGGTGCCGTAGATGGTGCCGAATGGCGAATGGATCGGCAGACCGCCAGCGTAGGGCGCGCCGCCCTCGGCGGTGTGGCAGGCCATGCAGTCGGCGGCGCGGGCGAGGTATTCGCCGCGCTTGATCAATGCCTCATCGGCCGCCTGGACATTGCAGGCGACCAGCGCGCCAATGGCCAGGGCGAGGCTGCTCAGAACTCGCGTCATGCTCAACCCTCCTTGACCAGGCCGAGGTCGCCCAGCACGTCGCGGGTCGCCTCGTAGTAACGCACATAGCCGGTGCAGCGGCACACATGATGGCCGAGGCTGGCTTCGATGGCCTGCTCCAGCTCGCTTTTTTTCAGCGGCTTGCGCTGGGCCTTCTCCACCAGCACCGTGGCGGCGTTGACGAAGCCCGGGGCGCAGTAGCTGCACTGGAAGGCGAAGCGGTCGACGAACTTCTGCTGGATCGGGTTCAACTCAGTGGGGTTGCCCGCTTCGTCGCGTTTGGCGTGACCTTCGATGGTGCGCACTTTCTTGCCCTCGAAATAGTGCGCGCCGGTGATGCAGGTGCGCACTTCCTCGCTGGTGCCGTCGGGGTTGTCGACGATCACCACGCAGGCGTGGCAGATGCCCTGCCCGCAGCCCAGGCGCGAGCCTGTGAGGTTCTGGTATTCGTGCAGGTAGTCGATCATCGCCAGGTCATCGGGGACCACTTCGGTGACGACAGGTTGACCGTTGAGGGTCAGTTGCAGCTTGCGGTCAGCCATTGAGGGCCTCCTTGACGCGGGCGGGGGTGATGGGCAGGTCGCGGACACGCTTGCCGATGGCATGGGCCACGGCGTTGCCGATGGCGCCGACCACCGGGATCATCACCACCTCGGCAATGCCCTTGGACGGGTCGGTCGGCGACAGCGGCGGCAGGATCTCGGACGTCTGCTTCCACACCGCCACATGCCGGGCCATCGGCAGGCGGTAACGGTTGAAGTTCCAGTCGCCCTCACCCGGGCCACCCTCGTACAGCGGCATCTCTTCCAGCAGCGCATGGCCGATACCCATGGCGATACCGCCTTCGAGCTGGCCCTTGACCAGCTCGGGCACCAACACCCGGCCGCACTCGACCCAGCTGTGGTGGTTGAGTACTGTGACCTCGCCACTGCCCTTGTTCACCTTGACCTCGACGATGGTCGCCACCGGGCTGTAGTAGGTGACCATGGCGTTGTTCAGCTGGGTGGCCGGGTACTCGGCGTTCTGCCGGTCGAGCAGGTGGAAGCCGGCGCTGTTCATCTGCGCCTTCTTCGCGTTCACCGCACCGTCGCCGTACTTCACCGCCAGCGCATCGAGCGGCAGGCGCTCGCGCACGCCGTCGATGACGAAGTCGGCCTCGGCCCAGCTCCAGCGGTTGAAGCCATGCACGCTGACGCCGGTGATCAGGCCCATCTCGTGGGCCTTCTTCGCAAGCTCCGCGAACGGGATCGGCTCCAGGCCGTTGCCGGTCAGCGCGCCGTTGACCCACACCGCGTTCTCGCGACGCACCACCAACGGGTTGGCCTGGCCGCCGAACGGGCCCTGGCTCCACAAGGCCATGGCTGCCGGCCACAGGCCGTGGTTGAACAGCACCCGGGCCGCCTCGCGGGTGGCGTGGCTGAAGTAGAACGCCGAGTTGGTCGCCGACGACGGCGAAGCCAGCTTGGCGACCCAGCGCGGGTTGCGCAGCGCGGCGTCCTGCTCGGCCTGGCTGATCAGGTAGGGGTTGCCGCTGGTGCTCAGTTGCAGCTCAGGCCATTCGGTCTGGGCGGTCTGCACGTGATCGGCGACGCGGCCGAGGAAGTCGCTGACCACCAGGGCCTGGGAGGTCGACATGCCGGTGCCCAGCTCGGTGCCGATATGGCGCAAAGTAATCTGGCCATCGGCAGTGAACTCGACCGCCGCCATCGGCGCTTCGGCGCCGGTGCCGAAGTCCTTCTGGGTGATGGCGAAGCCCACGCCGTACCAGTTGTCGTGGTCCTTGGCGTCTTCGGCCTGCTTGCGCGCATGGCGGTTCTTCCACCAGTCGTGTTCCGCGGCCTTGTCGAGGATCTCGTGCAGGCGCAGGGCTCCGGCGGGCACCGCGCCCTGGGTGTTCTTCATGCCCGACTTGAGGGCGTTCTTGCGGCGCAGTTCGATGGCATCCACGCCCAGGCGGTCGGCAATCTCGTCGACCATCATCTCGGTGGCGGCCATGCTCTGCAGGGTGCCGTAGCCGCGCATGGAGCCGGCCTCGACGCCGCGCGAGTGGTAGGCGGTGACCGACAGGTCGTTCTGCGGCATGTAGTAGATCGACTGCGCGGCAGTAGCGCCTACTGAAGCCACCGACGGGCTGTAGTTGATGCGCCCGCCGCCGTCGACGGTCATGTCGGCGCGGAAGATCTTGAAGCTCATGTCCTTCTTGTCGACGGCCAGCTGGTAGCGGATGTCGAACGGGTGGCGCTTGATGCCACTCTGGAACTGCTCGTAGCGGTCGTTGGCCAGGCGGATCGGCACGCCCGCGCCGTACAGGGCGGCGACGGCGGCGTAGAACACGAAGATGTTGTTGTCCTTGGAGCCGTAGCCGACGGTGTAGCCCGGGTGCATGTTCAGGTGTTTCAGGCCGAAACGCGACGGCTTGATCATGTGCACGCATTCCTGCGCCACTTCGAACGGGCACTGGGTGGCGACGACAAAATGCAGGGTGCCGGTGGCCGGGTCGAACCAGCCGTTGCCGTTGTCCGGCTCGAGGGCTGCGGGCTCGATCGACGGGGTCTTGTAGCGCTCGTCGAACAGCAGCCAGTCTTGCGGCGGCTGCTTGAGCTGCTCGTCGATACGCTGGGCGTAGAACATCCCCTGCTCGGTGAGGGTGCCGTGCTGCTTGGGCTCGGCGGTCCATACCGGCTTGCGCGCCAGGATGGTGGGGAACAGCATGGTGTTCTTCAGGCTCGAGTATTCATCTTCGTCGAACGGCGTCTTGCCGGCCACGCGCACGAAACGGAAGCTGCCGTAGGGGTCGCGCTGGTACAGCGGCGCCTGGGCACCGTAGCGGATCGCCTGGTCGTTGAACTGCAGCTTGAGCTTGGCCTTGCGAAAGCGCTCGAAGTCGTTCCAGATCAGGATCGCCACCGGATGGCCGATGAACATCGGCACCTGGCCGGGCGGCAGCAACGGGTCTGGCGAATGGGCTTCGGGCCAGGCGATGCCGTCCTTTTTCAGGTCATCGGCGCTGACGACGCGGTCCGGCTGCAGCTCGGCGCCCAGCAGTGACAGGTCGTAGCCCGCGTAGATTCGGTCGGCCTTGGTCGCCTTGAGCAGCATGGCGTGGCCTTGCTGCTGTGGCCAGCCAGGCATGTCCTTGGCACGGATGTCGCGGGCGAACACCTTGTTGCCGCAGACCTTGGACAGCGCGTCGTTACGCAAACGCACCTTGCCGTCGTGGTTCATCCACTTCTGCGGCGAGGTGGTGACCTTGCTCTCCATCAGGGCGGCGAACGCCTGGCTGCCGAGCGGCGCCATGGTCACGCCGACACCGGCGATCAGCCCGCCTTGCAGGAACGAACGCCGGGAAATATCACGGTTGGACATGGTTGATCCTCTGGGCAGCTCTTGGGTTGCCCATGCTTTTTCTGGTGCTTGAGAAACTGAAAGGGCGCGCACGATCACAAAAACTGACTGCGAAGTCAAGTTAACGATCGTAGGGTGCCCTTGCAAGTCAAGCAGACAACTTGTCGCGGGGCGCCGCGAAGGGTCAATCCGGCAAGCGATAGCGCTCGGCGAAGTACTGGCGGAAGAACTCCACCGCCACCCGCACCTTGGCCGAACCTGCCAACGGCGCGGTATACACCGCCCAGATATCCGCCGCCTGCTGGTACTCGGGCAGCACCTGCACCAGGCGCCCATCGGCGATGCTGTCATGCACGTCCCACCAGGAGCGCAGCAGGATCCCTCGCCCGTCCAGGCACCACTGGTGCGCCACCTCGCCGTGGTTGCTGGAAAGCCCGCCGGTGACGCGCACGCTTTCCTCGCCCTGGGGGCCTTCCAGGTGCCACAGGCCGAACGGGTGGTCGCGCTCCTTGATCACCAGGCAATCATGGCTGACCAGGTCGGCCAGCACCCGTGGCGTGCCATGCGCGGCCAGGTAGCCAGGGGCGGCGCACAGCACCCGACGGTTGCGTGCCAGGGGCTTGGCGATCAGGTGCGGGGCGATGACGTTGCCCACGCGGATGTCCAGGTCCACCCCTTCGGCGATCAGGTCCACCAGGCGGTCATGCACATCCAGGCGGATGTCCAGCCCTGGGTAGCGCGCCGCCAGCTCCGACAACGCCGGCGCCACGAAGCGCCGCCCCAGCCCCAGGCTGCTGGCGATGCGCAGTTGCCCCGCCGGCTCGCGCTGGCCGGCGTTGAGGTCGTCGTCCATGCGCCGCAGGGTCTCGAAGATCTGCTGCGCCCACTGGTACACGCGCTCGCCCTCCTCGCTCACCGTCACCCGCCGGGTGGTGCGGTGCAGCAGGCGCACGCCGAGGCTTTCCTCCAGCAGGCGAATTCGCTTGCTGATGAACGCCGCCGACATGCCGCGCTCGTCCGCCACTGCGGCGAAGCTGGCGCGGCGCGCCACCTGCAGGAAGATGTCGAGGTCATCCAGGTTCGGCAAATTATTCACGTTTCGTGCACCAAGAATTGATGGATTGCCGGATTATCTCCGAAGCACAGCCTTATAGCATGGCCTGCATCTTCCCTGGACACGAGATGCGCCCCATGACCAAGACCTTCAAGATTGCCGCCATCCCCGGTGACGGCATCGGCAACGAAGTCCTCCCCGAAGGCCTGCGCGTGGTCGAGGCCGCCGCCCGCAAGCACGGCCTGGACCTGCAGTTCGAGTTCTTCGAATGGGCCAGCTGCGACTACTACCTGGCCCACGGCAAGATGATGCCTGACGACTGGTTCGACCAGCTCAAGGGCTTCGACGCCCTGTACTTCGGTGCAGTCGGCTGGCCCGACAAGGTCCCGGACCACATCTCGCTGTGGGGCTCCCTGCTCAAGTTCCGCCGCGACTTCGACCAGTACGTGAACATCCGCCCGGTGCGCCTGTTCCCCGGCGTGCCCTGCCCGCTGGCGCACAAGCAGCCCGGCGACATCGACTTCGTGGTGATCCGCGAGAACACCGAAGGCGAATACTCCTCTCTGGGCGGGCGCATGTTCGAAGGCACCGACAACGAGTTCGTGCTGCAGGAGTCGGTGTTCACCCGTCGCGGCGTCGACCGCATCCTCAAGTACGCCTTCGACGTGGCGCAGACCCGCGAGCGCAAGCACGTGACCTCGGCGACCAAGTCCAACGGCATGGCCGTGAGCATGCCCTACTGGGACGAGCGCACCGCCGCCATGGCCGCCCGCTACCCCGAGATCAGCTGGGACAAGCAGCACATCGACATCCTCTGCGCCCGTTTCGTGCTGCAGCCTGAGCGTTTCGACGTGGTGGTGGCCTCCAACCTGTTCGGCGACATCCTCTCCGACCTCGGCCCGGCGTGCGCCGGCACCATCGGCATCGCGCCGTCGGCCAACCTCAATCCCGAGCGCAAGTTCCCCTCGCTGTTCGAGCCGGTGCATGGCTCGGCGCCGGACATCTACGGCAAGAACATCGCCAACCCGATCGCGATGATCTGGTCCGGCGCGCTGATGCTCGAGTTCCTCGGACAGGAGAACAACGATGCCCGCTACCAGGCGGCCCACGACGACATCCTCAAGGCCATCGAGACGGTGATCGCCAACGGCGACACCACCCGCGACATGGGCGGTAGCCGTTCGACCCAGGAAGTGGGCAAGGCCATCGCCGAGCTGCTCGGCGCCTGATTTGACGTCAGG
>NZ_JBOBDQ010000083.1:0-18560 GCF_050586565.1 Pseudomonas sp. WC1 | reverse complement strand
GTCCTAAGGCAGGCGTGGGAGCGGCCTTGCCCCGCGATGGCCGACAATCTGTTGCGGCGCATCCAGGTCAACAGCGTTAGAATGCCCGACTGTTTCGACTATCCACCGGATACCCGCGCCTTGCTGATCGAGTCCCGCCGCCGCGCCTACCTGTCCGCCATGCAAGTGGTGCACTGGCTGCCGCGCGCCGAACTGCCGTTCGCCGCGCCGTCGCGGCCAGAGCTGCTGTTACCGGTGGCGCCGGTCGATGAGGTTGACTTCGAGGTGAGACCGGCCGCTCCTGCAGCTGCGCCGAGCGCCACCCCGGCAGCCCCTCAGGCGCGTGCCGAGCGGCCGAAGATCGAGATCCCGCGCCCGGGCAGTGCGCCGAAACCCGCCGCCAAGCCGGTCGAAGCCGAGGCAGAGCCTCCCGCGTCGCGTCCGGCGCCCGTGCCACCACCACGCTTCGCCCTGCAGTTGCTGCGTGCCGGCGACTGCCTGTTGCTGGTGGAGCTGGCCACCGGCCAGCCGTTCCAGAGTCGCGACCCGTCCTACCTGCTGCTCAAGGACATGCTACGCGCCGCCGGCCTGCCGGACGCCCCGCAGATCATTGGCGAGCCAGTACGCTGGCCGTTGCTGATGCGCGGCAACATGGACCAGGGCCCGGACGCCGCCCGGGACTTTGTCCAGGGCTTTATCGCCGCGCGCCTGGAAGAGGCGCCGTGCGCCTGCCTGTGGCTGATCGGCCTGCCGGCCATTCGCTTCGCCGGCCAGGCCGACGACGAAGCCTATTACCGAGAACTCAAGGTCGACCTGCTCGGCGATGCCTGGGCCTTGCCCGGCCTTGAACTGTTGATGGACGAGCCGCAGCGCAAGGCGGACGTCTGGAAAGCCATGCGCCAGCTGATGGCGCGCTGGAAATGTGTTGAATGAGTGACTCGATCAGTTTCCGCCCGGCGACCGAGGCGGATCTGGATACCCTGCTGAAGATCGAATATGCCGCCTTCAGCCATCCCTGGACCCGCGGCATCTTTCAAGATGCACTGAAGTCCTACGAAGTGTGGCTGATGTTCGACGGCCAGCAGCAGGTCGGTCACGGCGTGATCAACGTGATCATCGATGAGGCGCACCTGCTCAACATTACCGTCAAGCCGGAAAACCAGGGCTGTGGCCTGGGCCTGCGCCTGCTCGAACACCTGATGGCGCGGGCCTACCAGCTCAATGGTCGCGAGTGTTTTCTGGAAGTGCGCGCCAGCAACCAGTCGGCGTATCGCTTGTACGAGCGCTATGGCTTCAATGAAGTCGGTCGGCGCCGTGACTACTATCCGATGGCGGGTGGGCGGGAAGATGCGCTGGTGATGGCCTGTACGCTGCTCGAAGATTGATTTCGCGAGCTGTCTTGTAGTGGGGCCGCTACGCGCCCATCGCTGGCAAGCCAGCTCCCACAGCGATGGCACTTGGCTTGAAGGCGGCGCGGTCGGGGTGGGAGCCGGCTTGCCGGCGATAGGGCCGCATCGCGGCCCCTTGTGCAAGTAACTCAGATCTCTGGGTGTAGCACTTCGACCGGTTTACGCAGTTCGCGCAAGCTGCGCGTCACCGTCCCGGTATTGCACTTGGCCGCCGCCTGCTCCGGGGTCATCTCGCGAATGGTGCGGTAGAACAGTTCGCAGGTCTGCTTCTTCTGGGTGACCTGCCACTTGCTGGTGCAGGCATCCAGGGTGAGTTTGGCATCGGCCTGGGGGTTGCGCCCCATGCCGGCCTGCCAGCAGGCTGCGGAGAGGTCCTGGCCCATCATCTTCAAACCGGCCGCGTCGGCCTTGTCCTGGTCGCCGTCGTAGCTTTTCGGGTCGGCGGCGTACCAGATCGCGCTCGGGTGGTTGGCGCCGAGCACGGGCACCTTGGCGCTGTTGGCCTCGGGGCTGATGCTCACCAGGCCGAGCACGTTGACCTTCGGCCCATACTGCTGCTGGATCCAGGCCCGTACCGGCGCGCCGAACGCGACCATCGGCAAGGCGCCTTTGCCGTCGTGGGTCAGGGCCACTTCCTTGACCATGCGCACCTGGTAGTCGTTGAAGTAGCTGTAGACCCCTTCCAGGTCCTTTCCGGCGCTGGCCGGCGCGGCGATCGGGGCGATGTCGACGATGGTCTGGTAGGCCGGGGTCTGGGTAGCCTCGATACCATTGAAGGTCAGAAGCTCCGCCCAGCGGTCGGTGGTGTTGGACTTGAGGTAGTCCTGGTAGCGGGTCAGCGAATAGTCCGGCGGGAAGTGCAGCAACTCGATGCTGCGGCGGTTCTCCAGGGCCATGCCCAGGGGCAGGAACAGGTACCAGCTATAGTCCCAGCCGCCTTTCTGGTTGAGGCGGGCGGCTCCCTGGTAGGCCAGCTCGCCGCTGTCGAGCAGCTTGCGCAGGGGTTCGGCGTAGCTCGCCGGTACCTCGGTGATGCTGGCGTGCAGCTTGTCGTTGTCGCGGTTCACCGTGACCTTGGCATTGGCATAGCCGTCGCGCTGCACGCTCTGGGTGAGGTAGTGCTCGACGGTCTGTTCGAGTGTCCAGTCGCGGTAGCAGATCACGTTGCAGTTGTTGGGGTAGGCGAACAGCCGGGTGACCCGCTGGGCATCGCCCAGATCAATCTGCGCGTCGGCCATGGCCAGGCCGCTGAAGGCGAGGGCGGCCAGGCCCGATACAGCAATCTTGTGCATGCTTAACTCCTTGTCAGTGGCCGCCAGGACGGCGGACTGCCCATGGTGGATGAAGAGGTGGGGGAATGAAAAGCGCCAGGATATGGCTATTGGCTAGCGCGCTGGTCGGGCTGGGTACGGTCCAGGCCGATGAACGTGATGTGTGGATGTTCGCCCAGTGGGCCGGGGACCACGAGAACCGCCGGTTTCGTGAAATGCTGGTGGACGCCCGGCTGTATGGCGTGGTGCCGATCCATCAGTTGCTGCGCTCGGCCTCGGACTGGCGCCTGTGCCAGGCTTCACCCTTTGCGGTGCCGCCGGCGAGCCATTGGCCGGCGGTGCGCTCGACGCTGGCCTTGATCCAGACCCTGGACCAGCAGGGTGTCCTGCGTCAGTTCGAAGTGGTGTCGGCCTACCGCGATCCCCGGCTCAATCCCTGTGCCGGCGGCGCGCCGAGCAGCGCGCATATGCGCGCCTTCGCCGTCGACCTGCTGCTGCCGCCCTGGGCCGACCCGAACCCGCTGTGTCGTTTCTGGCAGCAGCACGGCCGTGCCTGGAACATGGGGCTTGGCCGTTACCCCTCGGGGCGCATCCATATCGACACGGCCGGCTATCGCACCTGGGGCGGCGATGGCGGGGCCGGTTCGTCGTTCTGCAGCAAGCCCAGGTGAGCGAGGCAGATACGGCATTCTTGACCGACCCACTGGGCGAAGCGCTGGCGCTTGCTGCCGTCGTCCAGTGGTAGCGGGCTGAGCAGGTGATAGCTGGAGCCGTCGCGCAAAAAGCCGAAAGGGGCCTCCATCTGGCCGTTGTTCAGCTCATCGCACACCATCAGTGCCGAGGCGATGGCCATCCCCATGCCGGCGCTGGCGGCCTGCAGCGACAGGTAGAAGTGCTCGAAGTCGCTGCGTGTCCTGTGCGGGAGGTGCTGGCCGCTCAGGCGCAGCCACGTCGCCCAGGCATCTGGGCGAGTGCTGCTATGGAGCAGGCGTTGGCTGTTGAGGTCTGGCCTTGCTACCGGCCCGATCCATTCATCGCAGATTTTCAGGCTGTGCAGCTGACGATCCCAGTGGAAGTCGTCCCGGCGCAGTGCCAGGTCGATGCCGCCACGGGCGAAGTCCACCGGCCCACCGGCCGCCACCAGATGCAGTTGCAGGTCGGGGTGTGCGGCGTGAAAGCGCGGCAGGCGCGGGATCAGCCAGCGCATGGCGATGGTCGGCTCGCAGGAGACCACCAGTACGTTGTCTTCAGGCTGCTGTTGCAGGCGCTGCACGGCGCCTTCCAATTGCTCGAAGATCGATTGGGTGGTGCTGTGTAGCTCGCGACCGGCGGGGGTGAGAAAGATTGCCCGGTTGCGCCGTTCGAACAGTGCCACGCCGAGGCTTTCTTCGAGCAGGCGCACTTGGCGGCTGACGGCGCCGTGGGTGACATGCAGGTGCTCGGCGGCGCGCACGAAGCTTTCAGTGCGGGCGGCGATGTCGAAGTAGCGAAAGGCGGTAAGGGGAGGCAGTTTCATGTGCTGGCCTGTTCTGGCTTTATCGCGGGGCAAGCCCGCTCCCGCGAGTGCAGCGTGAAGCACGCGTGGGAGCGGGCTTGCCCCGCGATAGGCCAGTCGATTCAATGCAGATAGGTGAGTAAAACTAGCAGATTAGCCAGACTATAAATCGATTTTTACTCGTTCCAGGTAACAGGATAATCCCATCTTCCGTGAATTTTCATCGAGGATCCCTGTTTGTGAACGAACTCATCGCCGTTGCCCTGTTCACCATCCTGGCCGTCATCAGCCCTGGTGCCGACTTCGCCATGGTTACCCGCAGCAGTTACGCGCAAGGCCGCAAGGCCGGTCTCGCCGCTGCGGCGGGCATCGCCCTGGGTGTGCAGGTGCATGTGCTGTACACGGTGCTCGGCATTGCCGTGATCATCAGCCAAACCCCCACACTGTTCCTGGCCATGAAGGTGGTAGGGGCGGGCTACCTGCTCTACCTGGGCTACAAGTCGCTGACCAATACCACGCGCATTGAGCTAGACGGCCTGTCGCAAGGTGCGTCCAGCGTGGCGAGCGCGTTGCGCACGGGCTTTCTGACCAATGCCTTGAACCCCAAGACCATGCTGTTCGTGGTCAGCGCCTATACCCAGGTAGTGCGGCCGGGCAGCCCGCTGGCGCTGGACTTCGCCTATGGTGCGTTCATGTCGTTCGCCCATTGGGCCTGGTTCAGCCTGGTGGCGGTGTTCTTCTCCAGTGCGCGATTGCGTGCGGCGATGATCGAGCGTCAGCGCACGGTTGACCGGGTAATCGGGGTGGCCTTGATCGGCCTGGGGCTGGCCGTGGTGGTGGCGGGAGTGAAGTAACGTTTTCGCGGGCAAAGAAAAAGGGCTTATCTTTCGATAAGCCCTTTTAGAAGGTGGTGGCTACACAGGGACTTGAACCCCGGACCCCAGCATTATGAATGCTATGCTCTAACCAACTGAGCTATGTAGCCAACTTGGCGCGCATTATTAGCTCGAATCGCGATCCTGTCAACAACGTTTTAAAAAAATTTTCCAACCTTTCAAACGCTTAGCCGAGAAGGGCGCTTCAGCGCACGATCAGCCAGTGGCCAAACAGGTTGTGCAGGCGCAATTGCTGATCGGCGGCCAGGCGCTCGAGGCTCTGCGCCGGGTGGTCGAGGTCGAAATCACCGCTGACCCGCTGGTAGGCCGTTGGCTCGTTCATCATCCAGACACGCTGGCCACGGTAGTTGGCCAGGCGCTCCAATATTTCGCCCAGCGGCAGGTTCCGGGCCTTCAACTGACCGTTGCGCCAGGCATCGACCAGCTTGGCGTCGATCTTCTCGACGGAATTGATGCGGGATTCACTGAACGTCACCCGTTCACCAGCGCTGACCATGCGCTGGTCACCGCCCTGCAGGACCGCGGCCTTGCCGCTGAGCACCACCAGTTCGTCGTACTCGGCATGGCGGGCGATCTGCAGGCGAGTGCCGAACACCTGGATCCGGGTGTCATCGACCTGCACCTCCATGGCCCGGCCATCGAGCCTCACCTCCAGGTAGACCTGGCCCTGCACCAGGTGCAGTTGGCGGGTGCGGCCACGCAGGTCGACATTCATCGCGCTGGCGCTGTCCAGGTGCAGGGTCGAGCCGTCGGCCAGGCGCACGCTGCGGCGTTCGCCGCTGTCGGTGTGCAATTCGCTGCCCAGACGCTGCATCAGCGGCCAGTAAATCCAGGCGAGTGCCGCCACCAGCATCAGGAACAGCAGCGCCAGGCACAGCCCGGCACGGCTGCGGCGCACCTTGGCGACCCGTGGTCGTGGCCGGGCTGCCGGCACCTGCAACTGCTGCCAGTAAGCTTCGAGCTGGGCATACGCCCTGGCGTTGAGCGGGTCCTGGCACCAGCTGGCGAACGCCTGGCGCAGGGCCTCGTCACAGCCGGGTTGGCGCAGGCGCGAGAACCAGTCCAGGGCTTCCTGCTCGGGGTCGGGCGTGGGCTGCAAGGCGGGCATCGGGCTCATGGGATCGGTCTGCTCGCAGAGGGCGGGCGGTTTCGCCCAGCGTTCACAGGGAAGAGGAGAAAGGATGCTAAATATATTGAGAATTATTTACAAGTGCGTGTCGGATGGAAGGCTCGCGCAAATAAAAAGGTAGCTTCGTATCTATTTGTTTCACGATAATCGGATCCCAACCCGCAGACGGACATCCAGCCCATGGCCATCAGCAGCACACCGACTTCCAGCGCGAGTAGCCCGGCAAACCCGGCCACGCCGCTGGTGATGAGCATCATTGGTTTCTGCGCCCTGGCGCACCTGATCAACGACCTGATCCAGGCGGTTCTGCCGGCGATCTACCCGATGCTCAAGGCCAACTACAACCTGAGCTTCGCCCAGATCGGCCTGATAACCCTGACCTTCCAGATCACTGCGTCGCTGCTACAGCCGTGGGTAGGCTTCTTCACCGACAAGCGGCCCACGCCGAACCTGTTGCCGCTGGGCACCCTGTGCACCCTGGTGGGCATCGTGATGCTGGCCTTCGTTGGCAGTTTCCCGATGATCCTGCTGGCCTCGGCGCTGGTGGGCATCGGCTCCTCGACCTTCCACCCGGAGACTTCGCGCATTGCCCGGCTGGCCTCGGGCGGGCGCTTCGGCCTGGCCCAGTCGAGCTTCCAGGTTGGCGGCAACGCCGGCTCCGCCCTTGGCCCGCTGCTGGCGGCGGCAATCGTCATTCCCTTCGGCCAGACCCACGTGGCCTGGTTCGGCGTGGCCGGGCTGTTCTTCTTCGCCGTGACCCTGATGCTGCGCCGCTGGTACAAGGAGCACCTGAACCAGGCCAAGGCGCGCAAGGCGGTGCAGGCCACCCACGGCATCTCGCGCCAGCGGGTGATGATGGCCTTGGTGGTGCTGGGCCTGCTGGTGTTTTCCAAGTACTTCTACATGGCCAGCTTCACCAGTTACTTCACCTTCTACCTGATCGAGAAGTTCCAGCTGTCGGTGGCCAGTTCGCAGCTGCACCTGTTCCTGTTCCTTGGCGCGGTGGCGGCGGGCACCTTCTTTGGTGGGCCCATCGGCGACCGCATCGGGCGCAAGGCGGTGATCTGGTTTTCGATACTCGGCGTGGCACCGTTCACCCTGGCGCTGCCCTATGCCGACCTGTTCTGGACCACCGTGCTCAGCGTGGTGATCGGCTTCGTCCTGGCTTCGGCATTCTCGGCCATCGTGGTGTATGCCCAGGAGCTGGTGCCGGGCAATGTGGGGATGATCGCCGGGATCTTCTTCGGGCTGATGTTCGGGTTTGGTGGGATCGGCGCGGCGCTGCTGGGGTATGTGGCCGACCTGCGTGGGATCGAGTATGTGTACGGGGTTTGCTCGTTCCTGCCATTGTTCGGGTTGCTGGCGGTGTTCTTGCCTTCCACCGGCAAGCGCTGAGAGGGTAGGGGCGCTGTGCGCCCCTTTCGCCGCCGCGACAAGCCGGCGCCCGGGCGTTTGCGCTCAGGCGTCTTGCCTGCGCGATGCTTTTGAGGTGTCAGCGCTTCATGCCTAGCTCGGCATCATCCATCAGCGCCTTGGCCAGCGCGCTCAGGTAATACGACGCCCAGAGCAGCTGGGGCTTTTCTTCCATGATCCCGGTGATGGTCAGGTCGCGCACGCAGCCCATCAACTCCGAGGCCTGATCGCGGGCGTGCTGGCAAGGGATGCCGGGTTCGATGCAGAACAGCGGTTCGGTCATGCCTTCGCCCTGGTAGAACTTGGTCTTGCCGACGGTGGTGTGGATGTCGTCTGTGGTCATGGTTGTTCTCCCTGGAATGGTCGGTGCCTAATGCAGCGTCGGCGCCTGTGCCGGCATCTGCACCTGGATCAATGCCGCTTCGAGCAACACACGCAGCGACTCCATTTCATGCATCGACGCCATCATCAACACGGCGGCCGGCGACCTGGGCTTGAGCTGCACGGCATGATGGGCCACGGTCAACGCGCACAGGGCGAACTCGGTGGCCTGGATGAGGGTGTCTTCGAGGGAATGAGGGGTGTGGGGTGGATCTGGAACGATCTTAAGCATGGTCAAGGTCCTGTTCGTGGATAGGGACCACCACCGGTTGCTGTCAAACAAGAAGGTGGCAGCTGTACATGGGTTGACAGACCGGTGAACAAGACCAGAAACCGGCGCACACGAGGTGCCCCACGCACAGCCGCCATAAAGCAGCGCCATGCGGTTTGTTCAGAGCGGCCTGTCAAAGCCGGTCGCTGATTTTGCAGCGACCGCCCGAGACTAGAGGCCAACCCAGAGCACCGCAATGGCTTGAAAGGGCTTGGGAGTATGTTTGGGAAATGGACTACAGGGAATGGGGAAAGTCTTAAAAAATCGGCACTTCTCCGCTTACGACTTTCAGCGGTCGTTGTAGCGCGGCGGCGTCCACAGAGAGGGCGAAGCCACTGTGGCGATTGACGGTCCGGATCACCTTGGCCTAGAGTGCCGCCTCCTCAATACCTGCGTAGCCGATGCAATGCGCCGTACCCGTAGTCTTCGCCCACACCGCCAGCCTGTCGCCCCGACAGCGCGCCGCGCGTGGCCGAGCGACACGGTGCTCAAGCGTCGACGCAGCGTGCTGTTTGCCTTCACCTTCTCGCCACACCTTGCCCTGAACTGATCCGCGCCCCTGCGTAGCGCGCCTTCCCGGCGTGACGGCGGGCGTCTGCGTTCGAACATCTTTCAGCGGATTTTCCAGTCGGCCAGGGCCTGAGCCCCTGCGCGCCGGCTTGCAAGGAGTGGTACATGAACATGCGTTTGCTGGCGGGCCTGTTGTTCGCCGTGTCGGTGGTCGGTTTCAGCCTCGGGGCGAGCCTGCCGCTGGTGTCGTTGCGCTTGCACGAGGCCGGGGCGGGAACCCTGGAGATCGGCATCATCTCGGCGATCCCGGCGGCCGGCATGATGCTCTCGGCGTTCATGGTCGATGCCTGCTGCAAGTACCTGACCCGCCGCGTCATCTACCTGCTCAGCTTCAGCCTGTGCACCCTGAGCATCGCCTTGCTCGAGTGGGCCTTCGACTCGATGCTGTGGTTGGCGCTGCTGCGCCTTGGGCTGGGCATCGGCATGGGCATCGCGATCATCCTTGGCGAGTCGTGGGTCAACGAGCTGTGCCCGGAGCACAACCGCGGCAAGATCATGGCGCTGTATGCCACCAGCTTCACCGGCTTCCAGGTGCTTGGCCCGGCGTTGCTTGCGCTGTTGGGCGCCAATAGCCCATGGCTGACCGGCGTGGTCACCCTCTGCTATGGCCTGGCCTTGCTGTGCATCCTGTTCACCGTGCCCAACGATCATGTCGAGCATGAGGAAGACGCCAAGAGCTTCGGCCTGGCCGGTTTCTTCCGTGTGGCCCCGGCCTTGTGCGTGGCGGTGCTGTTCTTCTCGTTCTTCGATGCCGTGGTGCTGTCGCTGCTGCCGGTGTACGCCACCAGCCATGGTTTCGCCGTGGGCGTGGCGGCGCTGATGGTGACCGTGGTGTTCGCCGGCGACATGCTCTTCCAGTTGCCGCTGGGCTGGCTCGCCGACCGGGTCGAGCGTACCGGGCTGCACCTGGTGTGCGGGCTAGTGGCGATGAGTATCGGTATCGCCTTGCCGTGGCTGCTGCAGATGACCTGGCTGCTATGGCCGCTACTGGTGGTGCTCGGCGCGGTGGCGGGGGGCATCTATACCTTGGCGCTGGTACTGATCGGGCAGCGCTTCAAAGGCCAGGACCTGGTCACGGCGAACGCCAGCGTCGGCTTGCTGTGGGGCGTCGGCAGCCTGGTCGGGCCGCTGGTCAGCGGCGCGGCGATGGACGTGGCGCCCCATGGCCTGCCCATGGCGCTGGCGCTGATGGCGGGGCTGTTCGTGTGCTTCGCCCGCCAGGCCTATCGCCGGGCGGGCAAGCTTCAGGCGGTGGCGGACTGATCCCCAGCCATCGAACGGCAGCTCAGAACGTTCCGCGCAAGGTCACCGACACATTGCGCGGGTCGCCCCAGTAGTACCCGGTCGGCGTTGGCGCCACCTGGCGGTAGTACTTCTTGTCGAACAGGTTGTTGGCGTTCAACTGCAACGAATAGTTGTCGTTGAAGCGGTAGTTCACCATCGCGTTGTACACCGCATACCCCGACTGCGAAGCTTCGGCTGTGCCGCTGCGGTTGTAGATGGCGCTCTGCGCCTGCACGCCGCCGCCCACGGTCCAGGCCTGCAGCTCACCCGGCAGGCGATAGCTGGTGAACAGACGCAGCATGCGCTTGGGGTCGGTGGTGCGGATCGGGTTGCCGTTGTTGCCGGTGGTGTCCTTTAGGTATTCGGTGGTGTTGTAGGTGTAGCCGCCAGTCATGTTCCAGCCCGGCAGCACTTCGCCGGAAATCTCCAGCTCGAAGCCCTGGCTGCGGTTCTTGCCCGCGGCGACCTTGCAATAGCCGCTGGTGTAGTTGGGCAGGCACGGGTTCGGCCCGCTGAGGTCGTCCAGCGCGTTGCCGACCTGGTAGATGCGGAAGAACGCCAGCGAGGTGTTCAGCCGGCCGTCGTAGAACTCGCCCTTGATTCCGGTCTCGTAGGCTTCGCCGGTGACCGGCTCGAGCACGGAGCCTGCGGCATCGGTGTTGGTCTGCGGGTTGAAGATCTCGGTGTAGCTGGCGTAGGTGCTGAAGTTGTCGTTGAGGTCGTAGATCAGCGCGGCGTAGGGCACGATCTCGTTGTCGACGCTGAACTTGCCGTTGGCCTTGGTGTTGTTTTCCTGCTCGTAGTCGTACCAGTTGGCGCGGGCGCCGATGATTGCGGTGAGCGGATCGGCCAGGGAGATGCGCCAGGTGGCATAGGCGCCTTCCTGGGTGGTGCGGGTGCGTACCGGGTGGGCGGTGATGTCGATGCTCGGGTTGGCCAGGCTGGTCTTCGGGTCCCAGGTGCGGATATCGAACACGCCCGATTGCACATTGTTGGTGGCCGAGGCGTAGGAGTCGTTGCGGATGCGTTCGACGCCCAGCATCAGCTCGTGGCTGCGGCCGAGCAGGTCGAACGGGCCGCTGAGGGTGGCACTGAGGTTGTTCTGCAGGCTCTCGCCGCCGTCGCCTTCGGTGACCTGGTAGCTCATCAGGTAAGGGTTGCGGGTCGGGTTGGCGGTGCCGGTGGCACGGCTGAAGTAGGTCTGCTTGAAACCGTTGTCGTCCAGCTCGAAGTGGGTGCGCTGGGCCATCAGCTTGAGCGTCCAGTCGTTGTCGAAACGGTGTTCGAGCTCGGCGAAGGTCTGCAGGTTGCTGCGGTTCCAGCGGTTCCAGTCGGCGCCCAGGTAGGTGCTGCGGCCGAACGGCAATGGCGAGCCGTCGTAGTCGGCCGGCAGGTTGCCCCAGGCGCCGGTGGCGTCGAGCTGGGTCCACTCCAGGCCAGTGGTCAGGGTGGTGCTGTCGTCGAGATCGAAGGCCATGACCCCGTACAGCACATCCTTGCGCTCCTGGCGCGATTGCTGGAAGTGGTCCTTCTCGTCATGTACGGCGATCACCCGGCCACGCACGTTGCCAGTCTCGGTCAAGGGGCCGGAAAGGTCGGCGACGTAGCGCTGGGCATCCCAGGTGCCGAGGGTGACGCTGCCTTCGCCCTGGAACTCATAGGTGGGGCGCTTGCGCACCAGGTTGACGGTGCCGGAGGGGTTGCCGGCGCCGCGCAGCATGCCGGTTGCGCCGCGCAGGATCTCGGCGCGGTCGAGGATTGCCGAATCGCTCTGGATGAACGAACCACCGCCGCTGCTCTGCACCACGGTGGCGCCGTCGTACTGGATGGCGTCGATCTGATAGCCGCGCGAGTAGTACTGCACCCGCTCACTGTCGGTCAGGTTGACCACCACGCCTGGGGTCTGCTCGAGCAGGTTGGTGAGGTTGGTGATGTTCTGGTCGTCGATCCGCTGGCGGGTGACCACGGTCACCGATTGCGGCGTGTGACGGATGCTCTGCGGCGTCTTGCCGATGGTGACCGCCCCGGTGGTGTAGGAGCCGCTGTGCTCGGTGGTCTCGCCCAGGCGGTTGCTGGAGATGCTGGTGGCGCCTAGTTGCAGGGCATCGCCCACCTCCAGGGCAGGTATCAGCAGGAAGCTTTTGTCGCTTTCCTGCTGGACCTGCACATCGCTGCCCTGCAGCAGGATCTGCAACGCCTGCGCACTGTCATGTCGGTCCTGCACGCCTTGGGTGGTCTTGCCCTGCAGGCTGCCGGCGTCGAACGACAGGTTCAGCCCACCCTGGCGCGCCAGCTGGTCCAGCGCGGCGGCCAACGGGCCGGCCGGGATGTTCCAGTCGCGCTGCTGGCTCTGGCTGGCGGGCGCGGCGACGGCGACTGTCGGCAGCACGCCTGCGCAGGCCATGCCCAGGCCGAGGGCGGCAGCGTGGATGGCATGGCGCAGGGTGGCGTTGCGAGGGGAACACGGGCGAATCATGAAGCGCTCCTGAAGGTTGTCAGACCACTGTTCGGGCTTGTTTTCCTTCAGGCCGGACGAGAATGAGATTCCACCTCATTTATTTTCATCGATTGTTCAGGCGGCGCCGATGCTCACCCAATAGCGTGTGCGGTAGTCGACGCGCACCGGCAGGCTACGGGCGACCAGGAGCAGGACCTGATCGGTGTCGGCCAGCTGGTAGGTGCCGGAAACTTTCAGCCCTGCCACCTCCGGCGCGCAGCGCAACACGCCGGGGCGGTAGCGCGACAGCTCGTCGATGAACTCGCCGAGGGGCATCTGCTGCACGCTCAGCACGCCGTCGGTCCAGCCCCAGGGGTCGCCATGCACGGTGGCGGGCCGATAGTCGCCCTGGGCGAACACCTGCAGCACCTCGCCAGGCTTGACCGAATGCGCGGCGCTGGAGGCGGGGAACAACGTCACCTCGCCTCGGCGCACGGCCAGCAGCAGGCCCTGCTCGTTCTCCCGCAGCAGCAGTTGGCCGCCTTGGGTGCCGAGGGTGCCAACCGGGGTGTCGATGCTGAACGGGCGGTTGTCGTTGACGTTGCTGTCCAGGCTGATTTCGCCACGCAGCAGGGTCAGCCGGCGTTGGTCGGCGCTGTAGCGCAGGTCGATGGCACTGGCGGTGTTCAGGCGGATCAGGCTGCCGTCGCTGCCGAGCAGTTCACGGCGCTCGCCGGTGGCGGTGCGGCTGTCGGCCATCCAGGCCGACAGGCCCAGCGGTTCACGCGCCGCCCAGCCAGCGGCGCCGCCCAAGGCCAATACCGACAGCAGCTTGAGATGGTCGCGCCGGCTCATGCGTCGGCGCTCGGTACCGGCGAGGGTCTGCCGACTCAGCTCGGCTGGCAGGCTGGCCAGTTCGTCACCGAGGCTGCTGACCCGCTGCCAGGCCTGGGCATGCTGCGGGTGGCTGGCCAGCCAGCGCTGGAACTGCTGTTCGGTACGTGGGCCGGGGCTGTCGTAGCGCAGTTTGACCAGCCATTCGATGGCCTGGTCGACCTGGGCCTGGGTCGGTGTCTGGTCAGGCGTCGGCATAGCGCATCCGGTAGCAGACGCCCAGGGCCTTGGCCAGGTCGCGTTCCACGGTGGCCCGGGAAACGTCCAGGTGCTGGGCGATCTGTGCCAGGCTGAGGCCGTCGAGCTGGGCCAGCAGGAAGGCCTGGCGGGCCCGGGGCTTGAGGCGTTGCAGGGCAAGGTCGAGGCGTTCGAGGGCATCGAGGATCAACAGGCGTTGTTCCTCGCTGGGCGCCTCTTGTTCCGGCAGGTTGGCCAGGCTTTCCAGGTAGGCCTTTTCCAAGGCGCGACGGCGGAACTGGTCGATCATCAGGCCACGGGCGATGCTGCTCAGGTAGGCGCGTGGCTCTTTGAGTGGCGAGGCCTGGCGCGCCTTGAGCAGGCGCACGAAGGTGTCCTGGGCCAGGTCCGCGGCGTTCTCCCGGCAACCCACCCGGGCGCCGAGCCAGCCGCGCAGCCAGCGATGATGGGCCTGATAGAGCAGATCGACCTCGGCCGGTTTCAGCGTGTCTTCGATCTGCATCGTCTGGAGAGCCTGCCCGGATAATGTGATTGTTAATAGTTCTCAATTCTATGCGCGGCGCTACTGGCGGATCAATGGTATGCCAGCGATTAGATAAGCAAGATTGAGCGTTTCACCGATGAACGGTTGGGCTAGGCTCGGAGATCCGTATCCATGCGAACGCCGAAGATGATCCTTGCAGACCTTTCCCCGCAGGCCTTTGACCATGCCTCTGCCTGGCTGGCCGGGCAGGATGCGCACTGGGCGCGGCATATTGCCGCCGTCGGGCCCTGCCTGCATCGGGCCACCCCCGGGCGCGAGCCGTACGAGGCGCTGGTGCGGGCCATCGCCTACCAGCAGTTGCATGCGCGGGCGGCCGAGGCGATCCTCGGGCGACTGCTGGCACTGTTCCCGGATGGAGCGTTTCCCTCGCCCAAACAGTTGCTGGCGGTGACGCCGGAGGCGATGCGCGCCTGTGGGCTATCCGCGAGCAAGATCGCCACGGTTCACGGGATTGCCCAGGCGCGTGTGGAGGGTGTGGTGCCCAGCCGGGAAGAGGCGCTGCATATGTCGGATGCCGCACTGGTCGAACGCCTGGTGGCGCTGCGAGGAGTCGGGCGTTGGACGGTGGAGATGCTGTTGATCTATAGCCTGGAGCGATCGGATATCCTGCCGGTGGACGACTTTGGCGTGCGCGAGGGGTATCGGCGCATGAAGGGGCTGGACAAGGCGCCGACGCCCGCGCAGATGCGGGTTTTGGGCGGGGCGTGGAGCCCGTACCGGACCGTGGCGGCCTGGTACCTGTGGCGGGCTTGAAGTGTCATCCGCCTGCACGGCCCTATCGCGGGTTCGTTGAAGATAACGCAAGATTCGGAGTGTTCACTGTCGGCCAAGCCGCCAAGCTCAGCGCATCGAACCAAGGAGAGGCGCCATGAACCACGCCCCGACCACCTACACCACCGACGCTGAACGCTGGCACGCCGTGCAGTCCCGCGACACCGCCGCGACCGGCCATTTCGTCTATGCCGTGCGCACCACCGGCGTCTACTGCCAGCCCGCCTGCAAGTCGCGCCTGGCCAAGCGCGAGAATGTCGAGTTCTTTGCCGACCCCGGCCAGGCCGAGGCAGCTGGCTACCGCGCCTGCAAACGCTGCAAAGCCGCGCAGGGCAGCCGGCGCACCGACCTGGTTGCCCGCGCCTGCCGCCTGATCGAGGCCAGTGAAACCGCGCCCAACCTCGACCAGCTCGGCAGCGAGCTGAACGTCAGCCCCTTCCATCTGCATCGCCTGTTCAAGGCCGAGACCGGCCTGACCCCCAAGGCCTACGCCTCGGCCTTTCGCGCCCAGCGTCTACGCGAGCGCCTGGATGCCGCCGACAGCGTCACCGAGGCCATCTACGACGCGGGTTACAACTCCAACAGCCGCTTCTACGAGAGCGCCGCCGAACGGCTGGGCATGCGCCCGAGGGAGTACCGTGCCGGCGGCCAGGGTGCCACCATCCACTTTGCCGTGGCCCAGTGCTCGCTGGGGGCGATCCTGGTCGCCCAGAGCGAGCGGGGCATTTGCGCGATCCTGCTGGGTGACGAGCCCGAGCCCTTGCTCAAGGACCTGCAGGACAAGTTCCCCAAGGCCCGGCTGATCGGCGGCGATGATACTTTCGAGCGGCTGGTGGCCGAGGTGATCGGCTTTGTCGAGGCGCCGGCGCTGGGCCTGGCGTTGCCCCTGGATGTGCAGGGCACGGCGTTCCAGGAGCGGGTCTGGCAAGCGCTGCGCGAGGTGCCGCCCGGGACCACGGTCAGCTACACCGACATCGCCGAGCGCATCGGCGCGCCCAAGGCGGTGCGGGCGGTGGCACAGGCCTGCGCGGCCAACGCGATCGCCGTGGCGATTCCTTGCCACCGGGTGGTGCGCCGTGACGGCGACCTCAGTGGCTACCGCTGGGGCATCGAGCGCAAGCGTCAGTTGCTGGACCGAGAGACGGCACTCTCCTGAGCGCCCGGACCGAGTAGAATTCACGCCCTGTCGAGTTGCGTAGAGGAACATTCGATGAGGCGTGTCAGCCTTGACCGATTCTGTGCGGGGATTTTCGCCCTGTTGTTATGCCTGGCCGTCCCGGCCTGGGCTGCCCCGGCCACGCCGGCATCGCGCCTGGCCGTGGCCGAGCAGCAAGTGCTGGACGAGAACGCCAGCCTGGAAGAGTTGAGCGAACGACTCGACCAGATCCGCCAGGGCGTCACCAGCAACGCCAATGACGACCTGCTCGCGCAGTTGCGCCAGTCGGCCCTGCAGGTGCAGCGCCAGGCCGATGCGCTGGCCACCCAGCGCACCGCCGACGTGCAGCGCCTGGACGACCAGCTCAACGTGCTCGGCCCGCCCATGGCCGAAGAGGCCGAGAGCCTGACGCGCCAGCGCAAGCAGCTCACTGACGAAAAGAACAAGGTGGTCGCCGAGCAGAAGGACGCCACCACGCTGACCCAGTCGGCCCGTGACCTGTCCACGCAGATCGTCAACCTGCGCCGCAGCCTGTTCAACTCGCAGATCACCAGCCGCGCCGCCAGCCCGTTGAGCCCGGCGTTCTGGTCGAGCCTGATCCGCCCCACCGATGACGACGTGGCGCGCCTGCGCGACCTGCGCGGCGAGGTGTCGGACGCCATGGCCAGCGCCTTCAGCGCCGAACACCGCTGGTTGTTCATCACCGCGCTGGTGGCGGCGGTGCTGGTCTGGACCCTGGTGCGGCGGCTGCTGGAGCGCCTGCTGGCCGATGCCATGATCCGCTGGCTGCCCGAAGGCCGTCTGCGCCGCAGCGCCCTGGCCCTGAGCGTCAGCCTGGCTACGCTGGGCACTATCTCCGGCTCTGTGTCGTTGCTGCGCTGGGGCCTGGAGAGCAGCGCGGAGCTTGGCACCGACCTGGCCAGCCTGACTAACCATATTCTTGCGCTGGTGATCTTCAGTGCCTTCATCTCGGGGCTGGGCCGCGCCATGCTGATGCTGCAGCGCCCGTCCTGGCGCCTGCCGCCGATCGCCGACGAGGTAGCCAGCGCCCTGGGCTGGTTCCCCAAAGTGCTGGCCCTGGCGCTGATGGTGCTGCTGACCCAGGAACGCATCAACAGCGTGATCGGCACCAGCCTGGCGCTGACCCTGGCCACCAATGGCCTGACCGCGCTGGTGGTGTCGCTGCTGTTCGTCGTGGCCCTGCTGCGCTATCGCCGTGCCCATCGCTTGCACGACCTTGAGCGTCCCAAGGGCCTGGCCGGGTTGATCCCGTTCGTGATCGTGGCCTGGGTGGCGGCTATCCTGCTGACCCTGCTCGCCGGCTACCTGACGCTGGCCTACTTCCTCACCGCCAAGCTGCTGTGGGTCAGCGTGGTGGTGACCTGCGCCTACCTGCTGGTGACCGTGTTCGGCGACCTGTGCGAAACCTTGCTGTCGCCGCGGCAGCCAGGTGGCCTGGCGCTGGCCTCGGCGCTCGGCCTGCAGCAACGCCACCAGGCCCAGGCCAGCACGGTGCTGGCTGGCATCGGCCGCACACTGCTGCTGTTCGCCGCCGCGTTGCTGATATTCATGCCATCGGGCACCAGCCCGGGCGAGCTGCTGCTGAGCCTGGCGGACTGGGACGGTACCGGTGGCAAAGTGCTGGGCAACCTGAACATCGTGCCCCAGGACATCTTCCTGGCCGTGGCGATCTTCCTCGGTGGCTGGTTCGCCATTCGCGTGGTCAAGCGCTGGCTGAGCGAACGCCTGCTGCCGGAAACCGACATGGACGCCGGCATGCGCGCCTCGCTGGTGACCTTGGTGGGCTACCTGGGCTTCCTGTTCCTGGCCATGCTGGTGATGTCCACCCTGCACATCAACCTGACCAGCCTGACCTGGGTAGTCAGTGCGCTGTCGGTGGGTATCGGTTTCGGCTTGCAACAGATCGTGCAGAACTTCATCTCCGGCCTGATCCTGCTCACCGAGCGCCCGGTGAAGGTGGGCGACTGGGTGAGCCTGGCGGGTGTCGAGGGTGATATTCGCCGGATCAACGTGCGCGCCACCGAGATCCAGATGTCCGACCGCTCGACGGTGATCGTGCCCAATTCGCAGTTCATCTCGCAGAACGTGCGTAACGTGACCATGGCCAATGCTCTTGGGGTGGTGGGCATCACCCTGACGCTGCCGCTGGAGACCGATCCTGCGAAAGTGCGCGAGGTACTGCTGGCGGCGTACAAGGAGCATGAGTCGATCCTCGACGCGCCGGCCACCTCGGTGACCTTCAAGGATCTGACCAGCAGTGGCATGGTCATCGGGGTGAGCGGCTATGTCGCTTCGCCTCGACAGGTATCGGGCACGCGCAGCGACCTGTTGTTCACTATCCTCGGGCGCTTGCGTGAGGAAGGCATCGCCCTGTCGTCGCCGGCGAGCATGGTGCTGGTGCAGGAGAACGGGCGCCAGGCCGACGAACCGGCATAAGGCCA
>NZ_JBOBDQ010000082.1:0-19648 GCF_050586565.1 Pseudomonas sp. WC1 | reverse complement strand
CCTCCCCCCCCCCCCCCCCTCCCCTCCCCCCCCCCCCCCCCCCCTCCCCCCCCCCCCCCCCCCCCCGCTCCCGCGAAATCACTTCACTTGGTAATCAGCTTGACCGGGGTCTGGATGACATTGTCGGCATCCACGCCGGGCTGCTCGCCCTTGAGCATCTTCAGCGCCGCCTGGATGCCATACACCGCCTGCTGGCTGGCCGCCTGGTCGAGGGTGGCGAGCACACGGCCATCCTTGAGCATCGGCTCGATGGCCTTGATGTTGTCGTAGCCGACCACCTGCACCTGGCCGGTCTTGCCGGCGGCGCGCACGGCCGAGACAGCACCCAGGGCCATGCTGTCGTTGCCGGCCAGCAGCGCCTTCAAATCGGGATACTCGTTGAGCATCGAGGCGGCAACGGCGTTGCCCTTGTCGATCTCCCAGTTGCCGGATTGCACCGAGACGATCTTCATCTGCGCGGCTTCCATGGCGTCCTTGAAACCGGCGGTGCGCTGCTGGGCATTGGTGGTGGTCGGCACGCCTTCGATGATGCCGACCTGGTCACCGGCCTTGAGCTTTTGCTGGGCCAGGTAGTCGCCCACCAGGCGCGCGCCCTTGCGGTTGTCCGGGCCTACGAACGGCACGCTGATGCCCTTGCTCTTGAGGGTTTCGGGATCGAGGCGATTATCGATGTTGATCACGATCACGCCTTTGTCCATGGCCTTCTTCACCGCCGATACCAGCGCCTTGGAGTCGGCCGGGGCAATGACCAGCGCCTTGGCGCCCGCGTTGACCATTTGCTCGACGATACGGATCTGCTCGCCGGTGTCGGTCTCGTTCTTGATGCCGTTGGCGACCAGCTGGAATTCGCTGGCGTGGGTCTTCTGATAATCCTTGGCGCCATCTTCCATGGTGCGGAAGAACTCGTTGGCCAGGGATTTCATCACCAGGGCGACCTTGGGCGCCTCGTCGGCGTGGGCGGTAGGCAGGGAGAAGATCAGCGACGACAGAACGGCGAGGGCCAGCGGACGGCCGGAAAACGGCAGCTTCATGGAAATGACTCCGAATCTTGTGGTTTTTATCGGATCGCAAACGTTTGCGGTGACTAACTATGTAAACAGGCCCCGCTTTTGTCAAATCCATTGCGTAGGCAGCCACAGCTACGCCGGTCGGATTATCCGCAATTTGTCCGAAAAACCGAACACATTTCCTTCGCTTGTTCGGCCGGCCGAACACCACGAATCGGCTTGACCCCATGGTCGCTTCGAGTACCCCCAGTCGCAACAGGGGTTTCCAGATGAAATTCGACGAACGGTAGTTGCTGGTACGAAATCTGCCTTTACCCAGTGCGACATAACGCACATCTCACCCAGGAAGAGAGAAGCAGTAATGATGAAATCCGCTATCAAGACCTTCGCACCGAGCGCCCTGGCGCTGCTGTTGGTACTGCCGACCGGCGTTTCCGCCAAGGAAGCCGCGCAACAACAGAAACTCGCCAACGTGGTCATCCTCGCCACCGGCGGCACCATCGCCGGCGCTGGCGCCAGCGCCGCCAACAGCGCCACCTACCAGGCCGCCAAGGTAGGCATCGACAAGCTGATCGCCGGCGTGCCAGAGCTGAAGGACCTGGCCAACGTGCGCGGCGAGCAGGTGATGCAGGTCGCCTCGGAAAGCATCGGCAACGACGACCTGCTCAAGCTGGGCAAGCGCGTCGCCGAACTGGCCGACAGCAAGGACGTCGATGGCATCGTCATCACCCACGGCACCGACACCCTCGAAGAAACCGCCTACTTCCTCAACCTGGTGGAGAAGACCGACAAGCCGATCATCGTGGTCGGCTCGATGCGCCCGGGCACCGCGATGTCCGCCGACGGCATGCTCAACCTGTACAACGCCGTGGCCGTGGCCAGCAGCAAGGACGCCCGCGGCAAGGGCGTGCTGGTAACCATGAACGACGAGATCCAGTCCGGCCGTGACGTGAGCAAGGCGGTCAATATCAAGACCGAAGCCTTCAAGAGCCAGTGGGGCCCGCTGGGCATGGTGGTCGAAGGCAAGTCGTACTTCTTCCGCCTGCCGGCCAAGCGCCACACCGTCAACTCCGAGTTCGACATCAAGACCATCAGCAAGCTGCCGGCCGTGGATATCGCCTACGGCTATGGCAACGTGACCGACACCGCCTACAAGGCGCTGGCCCAGGGTGGCGCGAAGGCGATCATCCACGCCGGTACCGGCAATGGCTCGGTGTCGTCGCGCGTGGTGCCGGCGCTGCAGGAGCTGCGCAAGGAAGGCGTGCAGATCATCCGTTCGTCCCACGTCAACCAGGGCGGCTTTGTGCTGCGCAATGCCGAACAGCCTGATGACAAGAACGACTGGGTCGTGGCCCATGACCTGAACCCGCAAAAGGCACGGATCCTGGCAATGGTCGCAATGACCAAGACCCAGGACAGCAAAGAGCTGCAGCGGATCTTCTGGGAATACTGATCGGCATGCACCTCGGGCTGGTGTGTTGAACATACCGGCCCATCGCGGGGCCAGCCCGCTCCCACAAGTCTGCGGCGATTGTGTGGGAGCGGGCTGGCCCCGCGATGCTTTCAATGGAACCAATCCCTCTACCACGGTCTTATACGGCTTTCATCCTACCTGCTGTTGCGAAACGGCTTACAGTGAAATACTGTATGCACATACAGCAAAACAAGGAACAGCCCCGTGGCCAAACCCGCCTCCGCGTCGCCAAGCAGTTATGAACTACTGGGTCAGCGCATCCAGAAGATCATCAACAGCCCCACCGCCCAGCGCAGCCGCGCCGCCTTGATCTTCCGCCTGGAGCACGAGTCGCCCGACGACTGGGAAACCCTGCTCGAGGAAATCGCCGAGAACGACAACGTCACCCTCGCCCACCGCGACGATGGCGGCGTACAGGTTTTCTGGACCGTGCCGAAGGAAGACTGACCGCGCATGAGAGTTTCGCTTTTCGCCGCCTGCCTGCTGCTGATTACCCCCCTCGCCCACGCCGACGCACCGCGCACCTTCCAGGAGGCCAAGAAGGTCGCCTGGAAGCTGTACGCGCCGCAGTCCACCGAGTTCTATTGCGGCTGCAAGTACAAGGGCAACAAGGTCGACCTGGCGTCCTGCGGCTATGCGCCGCGCAAGAACCTCAACCGTGCCTCGCGCATCGAGTGGGAGCACATTGTCCCGGCCTGGCAGATCGGCCATCAGCGCCAGTGCTGGCAGGATGGTGGGCGCAAGAACTGCTCGCGCAACGACAAGGTCTACCAGCGGGCCGAGGCCGACCTGCACAACCTGGTGCCGAGCATCGGCGAGGTCAACGGCGACCGCAGCAACTTCAGCTTCGGCTGGCTGCCCGAGCAGCATGGCCAGTACGGCAGTTGCCTGACCCAGGTCGACTTCAAGGCCAAGAAGGTCATGCCACGCCCGTCGATCCGCGGGATGATCGCGCGCACCTACTTCTACATGAGCAAACAGTACGACCTGCGCCTGTCCAAACAGGACCGCCAGTTGTTCGAGGCCTGGAACAAGACCTACCCGCCGCAGGCCTGGGAACTACAGCGCAACCAGCAAGTGGCATGCGTGATGGGGCGCGGCAACGCCTTCGTCGGCCCGGTCAACCTCAAGGCCTGCGGCTGAAGGCCTTCAGGCCAGCGTCTGCAGGTAGGCGCTGGCCTGCTGGTAACGGCAGAGCCGGGCCACATCTGCCGGGCCTGGGCAGGGGATGCGCGAAAGGTCGCTGTTATCGGCCAGGTCCGCCAGCTTCACCTGGCGCGCCAAGGGGTCCACACCCAGGCGAATGACGAACGCCTCGTAGCTCTCGCCCTGGCGCCGGCTCAGCGCCAGCAGCGCGGCGAGGATCTTCAGCGGAAAACCTTCTCGGGCGAGGTCGGCCAGGGTCAGCGGCGTGTCTTCCAGCACATCGTGCAACACCGCGACGATGCGCTGCTCGGGGGTGATCACCCGCCCCATCACCCGCAGCGGGTGAAGGATGTAAGCCGCCCCGCCTTTATCGAACTGCCCTTCGTGTGCCTTGATGGCCATCGCGATGGCCCGCTCCAGCGTCGCCATGAGGCGCCCCCCACTCAACCCGCGCACTAGACAGCATAGCCGCTGCGCCACAGGCGTGTTCACGCCTGCGCATCATGGCGGCGGGCTTGTGCCTCCGCCGCCCAAGCTTTTGCCAGCCTTAGGTTTTTTAAGGCTCATGAGCACAAATTTACTAATTTCTCGATCCCCGCCCGCGCCGCATCATCGCGCCAACAAGAACGCGTCGCCCCTTGCCGGCACGCACCCGGGCAGCACCCGATGCCCCACCTTGCCTTGGAGTCAGTCATGACCAGTGCAGCCAATTCGGCACCCCTCATCGAGAAACACACGATCGGCTACGTGCCGCCGCAAGACCGCCATGGAAAGGTAAGGGATCTGTTCACACTGTGGTTCGGCGGCAACATCGCGCCGCTGCCCATCGTCACCGGCGCGCTGGGCGTGCAGTTGTTCCACCTCAACCTGGTGTGGGGCATCGTCGCCATCCTGGTCGGCCATCTGCTCGGCGGCGTGCTCATGGCCCTGCATTCAGCGCAGGGCCCGCAGATGGGCATCCCGCAGATGATCCAGAGCCGCGCCCAGTTCGGTTCGCTCGGCGCCCTGCTGGTAGTGGTGATCGCCGGGGTGATGTACATCGGCTTCTTCGCCTCCAATATCGTCCTGGCCGGCAAGTCGCTGCATGGCGTGGTCGAGACGGTGCCGGTTTCCGTGGGCATCGTCATCGGCGCATTGGGCTCCGGCATCATCGGCATCATCGGCTACCGCTTCATCCACGTGCTCAACCGCATCGGTACCTGGGTACTGGGTGTTGGCATCGTGGTCGGCTTCGGCTACATCTTCAGCCATGTGCAGAGCGACGACTTCCTCACCCGTGGCGGCTTCAACCTGGCCGGCTGGCTGGCCACCGTGTCCCTGGCGGCGCTGTGGCAGATCGCCTTCGCGCCCTACGTATCGGACTACTCGCGCTACCTGCCGGCCGACGTGAAGGTTTCCTCGACCTTCTGGACCACCTACCTGGGCTCGGCCCTGGGCTCGAGCCTGTCGTTCATCTTCGGCGCGGTGGCGGTGCTGGCGATTCCTGCCGGGATGGACACCATGGACACAGTCAAGCTTGCCACCGGCACTCTCGGCCCGCTGATGCTGGTGCTGTTCCTGCTCAGCGTGATCAGCCACAACGCCCTCAACCTGTACGGCGCGGTGCTGTCGATCATCACCCTGGTGCAGACCTTCGCCTACCGCTGGATCCCCACTGCCAAGAGCCGCGCCGTGCTGTCGCTGATCGTCCTGGCGGCCTGCTGCGTGGTGGCGGTGTTCGCCTCGGCGGACTTCATCGGCCACTTCGTCGACATGGTGCTGGTGTTGCTGGTGGTGCTGGTGCCGTGGACGGCGATCAACCTGATCGACTTCTATGTCATCCACAAGGGCGACTACGACATCGACTCGATCTTCAAGGTCGACGGCGGCATCTACGGCCGCTACAACCCCCAGGCGCTGATCGCCTATGCGGTGGGTATCGTGGTGCAGATCCCGTTCATGAACACGCCGCTGTACGTCGGGCCGGTGTCCGAGCACATCAACGGCGCCGACCTGTCGTGGCTGGTGGGGCTGGCGATCACCTCGCCGCTGTACTGGTGGCTGGCCAGCCGCGACAGTGCGTATCGTCGTCGGCAGATGGGTGCAAAGCTGGCGGCGGGGGTTTGATCCTGCCGGGCCGAATGCCGATCAGAAGACCCGCCTAGGCGGGTCTTCTGTCGTCAATACCAGCCACCACGACTCAGGCGGCAAACCCTAGCGCTCGCTACGGAGCATTTCCTTCGGCACATACTTGCCAATCTCATACTTGCCAATCGCCGCCCGGTGCACCTCATCCGGCCCGTCGGCCAGGCGCAGGGTGCGCTGCATCGCGTACATGTAGGCCAGCGGGAAATCACCGCTCACCCCTGCCCCGCCATGGATCTGGATGGCCCGGTCGATCACCTTCAACGCCACGTTCGGCGCCACCACCTTGATCTGGGCGATCTCGCTGCGCGCCACCTTGTTGCCGACAGTATCCATCATGTACGCGGCCTTCAGGGTCAGCAGCCGGGCCATGTCGATCTCCATCCGCGAGTCGGCGATCTTGTCGACGTTGCCACCCAGCCGTGCCAGCGGCCGGCCGAAGGCAGTGCGTTCGACCGAGCGCTTGCACATCAGCTCCAGGGCGCGTTCGGCCATGCCGACCGAGCGCATGCAATGGTGGATGCGCCCAGGCCCGAGGCGGCCCTGGGCGATCTCGAAGCCACGGCCCTCGCCCAGGAGCACGTTCTCGTAAGGCACTCGCACGTTCTCGAACAACACTTCGGCGTGGCCGTGGGGCGCGTCGTCGTAGCCGAACACCGGCAGTGGGCGGACGATCTTCACGCCAGCTGCGTCGGTGGGCACCAGGATCATCGAGTGCTGTTGGTGACGCTGCCCGTCCGGGTTGGACAGGCCCATGAAGATCATCACCTTGCAGCGCGGGTCACAGGCGCCGGAGGTCCACCACTTGCGGCCGTTGATCACCCACTCGTCACCGTCACGCACGGCGGTGGCAGCCATGTTGGTGGCATCCGATGAGGCCACGTCCGGCTCGGTCATGGCGAACGCCGAACGGATCTCGCCACGCAGCAGCGGCTCGAGCCACTGGCGTTTCTGCGCCTCGCTGCCGTAGCGCACCAGCACTTCCATGTTGCCGGTGTCCGGCGCCGAGCAATTGAACGGCTCGGGCCCCAGCAGCGAACGGCCCATGATCTCGGCCAGCGGCGCGTACTCAAGGTTGCTCAGCCCTGCGCCGTACTCGGACTCGGGCAGGAACAGGTTCCACAGTCCCTCGGCGCGGGCCTTGGCCTTTAGTTCCTCCATGATCGCGGTGGGCTGCCAGCGGTCGCCCTCGGCGACCTGGCGCTCGAACACCGGCTCGGCCGGATAGACGTATGCATCCATGAACGCGCTGACGCGCTCGCGCAGTGCCTGGACCTTGGGCGAATAGGCGAAATCCATCGGGGGCTACCTTCCGTCAATGAAGAACATGGACCTGAGCCTAGAACAGCCACCCTTCATCCACCTAGTCTATTTTCTTCGTGTATAAACATTCATAACCAATATATGATCGATCCATAACTCCAACAAAGAGCGGCGCCCATGAACCTCAGCAAGGTCGACCTCAACCTGTTCATCGTTTTCGACGCGATCTACACCGAAGCCAACCTGACCCGCGCCGGGCAGATCGTCGGCATCACCCAGCCTGCGGTGTCCAACGCCCTGTCACGCCTGCGCGAGACGTTCAACGACCCGCTGTTCGTGCGCACCGCCCAGGGCATGGTGCCCACGCCCATGGCGCAGAACATCATCGGCCCGGTGCGCAACGCGCTGTCGCTGCTGCGCACCTCGGTACAGGAAAGCCGCATCTTCACCCCGCTGCAGGCGAGCAAGACCTTCCGCATCAGCATGACCGACCTCACCGAGGCGGTGATCCTGCCACCGCTGTTCCAGCGCCTGCGGCGGCTCGCCCCGGCGCTGGTGATCGAGAGTTTCCTGTGCAAGCGCCGCGAGACCACCAAGGAACTGGCCGCCGGGCGCCTGGACTTCGCCGTCGACGCGCCACTGAACACCGACCCTCAGGTGCGTCACGTCAAGCTCATGCAGGACCGTTATGTCTGCGCCATGCGCCCCGGCCACCCACACGCCGACAGCAAGCTGAGCCTGGACAACTACCTGGCCATGACCCACATCCATATCTCCAGCCGCCGTAACGGCCTGGGCTACGTGGACCTGGCCCTGGGCAAGATGGGCGTGCAACGCCGTGTCGCCCTGCGTTCGCAGCACTACCTGATGGCCTCCCAGGTACTGCAGCAGACCGACATGGTCATGACCGTGCCCGAGCGTTTCGCCCGCCGCCACCAGTTGCGCCACCAGCCCCTGCCGGTGGAGGTACCGGCGCTGGAGACTCACCTGTACTGGCACGAAAGCACCGATCAGGACCCGGCAAACCGCTGGATGCGCGAGCAGATCATCGAGCTGTGCGAGCGGGTGGTGGCCCAGGATGAGCAGGAACAGGCAAGCCCGGCAATCGCATCGGCCTGAGTCGCCTACACTGTCGGTGATTGCCTCTGAACCCAGGAGCCACTCATGGACGACAGCCAACATGGCAAGCCACCGACTTTCTGGCAAATGCTGCAAAGCATCCTTGCCGCGGCGTTTGGCGTGCAAAGCGGCAAGAACCGCGCCCGCGACTTCACCTACGGCAAGGCCAGCCATTTCATCGTGATGGGGACGGTGTTCACGCTGATCTTCATCTTCGCGCTGATCGGCCTGGTGCAGCTGGCGATGCACCTGACAGCGCGCTAGTCGCGCCGGGCAATACTGCTTGGCTAAACGCAATCCGCCCGCGGATATCCCTTCCGCGGGCGGTTCAGGTGTATCTCACGGTCTTGAGCAGTTATCCGCTATTGATGGCTGACCCAGTACACCGCGGTGACCACCACCAGTACGATCAGACACAGGATCGCCCAGGCATCGACACTGCTGTCAGCTTTGCGGACCTTGGTAGAGTTTCCCATTGCATTGCCTCTTGTAGTGGTTATGGGAATGCACTTCACAAGCAGCAGTTAAGTCCAGCAATGCCCTGCGCTCAAGCAGGGTCTTTCAATACTCGACGGGTGACGTCAGAAACGGGTAGCGGAAATCCGCCGGCCGCCCTTCGGCACTGAAACGGTGGAAGTCGATGCCGTGGTCATCCTGCTCCAGCAGCTTGAGCCAGCGCCGCGCCTTGGCCGGGTCGATCAGTTGCAGGGCGGGCGCGCTGTGCTCACGCTGGCCGTCGCGATCCACTGCAAGCCCTTGTGCGTCGTCGTGCAACATGACCATGGCCCAGCCACCCAGGGTGAAGTGCCCGCCCATGAGCACGCTCAAACGCCCTTCGATTCGCGCGCGCAGTGCCTCGGGCGAGCTATTGACCGCACTGAACAGGGTGTCGCGCCCCGGTACCTTGCCCAACGCTTCGAAGGCCTGCATGGCACCGAACGCCATCTGGTCGTTGGCCGCCCACACCAGGCGGGTGTCGGGGTAGCGCTCGAGCAGCATCTGCGCCTGTTCGAAGGCGCGCTCGCGGCTCCAGCCGCCGTATACCACCTGGCGCAGGCGCACCCGGGGGAACTCGGCCAGTGCCCGGCGCATGCCCTGCACGCGCAGCTGCGAAGCCGGCGTGGTCTTGACCCCGGCGAAGGCCAGCAGGTCGACCGGCCCGGCTTCGGCAGGCAGTTGCGCCACCAGCGCCTTGAGCATCTGGTAGCCCGCCTCCTCGTCGTTGCTGACCAACGTGCCGAGTACTTCAGGATATTTGTCCGGCTGCGCCTGGACGCTGTGTGCCTGGCTGTCGGTGAGGCCGTTGTTGACCAGGAACAGCTTGACCCCGGTGCCCCGCGACAAGCGGATGATCTCCGGCGCGACGTACAGCTCGTTGACCAGCACCAGGTAATCCGGGCGCTGCGGCCCTTGTAGTACCTCGCGAGCCTGGTTCAGCGCAAGGTCGGCACGACGCTCGCTGTACTGCACGCGCAAGGTCATGCCCAGGTCGCTGGCGGCGGCCTGCATGAAACGTGAATAGTCAACCCAGAACGTTTCATCGGAGTAGCCCGGGTTGAGAAATACCACCGAAGCGGCCTGCGCGCTCGCTGCCAGTGGCAGGCTCAGGCACAGGCTCTGGCACAAGGCCTTGAGCATGCTGTTACTTCCCTGCGAAGCAAACCCCGGATTATAGCCCTGCGATGTACCGCAGCGGACAAATGCCAGTCAGTCTCACTTAGTCCAAATGGTTCTTTTCATATGCAAAAACATCACTTTAGCGCATAAACCCACTCTGCTATCGTTCCTCCGCTCCGCCCCGGAGTGCGCGGCCGTGCGCGCGATTAGCTGCATGCAGCCTGAGACAGGACTTATATGTACGTATACGACGAGTACGATCAGCGGATCATCGAGGACCGCGTCAAGCAGTTCCGTGATCAGACCCGCCGCTACCTGGCCGGTGAGCTGAGCGAAGAAGAATTCCGCCCTCTGCGCCTGCAGAACGGCCTGTATATCCAACGTTTCGCGCCGATGTTGCGAGTCGCCGTGCCCTATGGCCAGCTGAACGCACGTCAGACCCGCATGCTGGCGAAGATCGCCCGCGACTACGACAAGGGCTATGCGCATATCAGCACGCGCCAGAACGTGCAGTACAACTGGCCGGCGCTGGAAGACATCCCTGAAATTCTCGCAGAGCTGGCCACCGTGCAGATGCACGCGATCCAGACCAGCGGCAACTGCCTGCGCAACGTCACCACCGACCAGTTCGCCGGTGTCGCCGCCGACGAGCTGGTCGATCCGCGCCCGTGGTGCGAGATCGTCCGCCAGTGGACCACCTTCCACCCGGAATTCGCCTACCTGCCACGCAAGTTCAAGATCGCCGTCAACGGTTCGAGCGACGACCGCGCCGCCATCGAAGTGCACGACATCGGCCTGGAGCCGGTGCGCAACGCCGCAGGCGAACTGGGCTTCCGCGTATTGGTCGGAGGCGGCCTGGGCCGTACCCCGGTGATCGGCGCGTTCATCAACGAGTTCCTGCCCTGGCAGGACCTGCTCAGCTACCTGGACGCCATCCTGCGCGTGTACAACCGTTACGGTCGTCGTGACAACAAGTACAAGGCGCGGATCAAGATCCTGGTCAAGGCCCTCACCCCGGAAGTGTTCGCCGAGAAGGTCGAGGCCGAGATGGTCCACCTGCGTGGCGGCAACACCACCTTGACCGAGGCCGAAGTACAGCGCGTCGCCCGCCACTTCGTCGACCCCGAGTACCTGGCCCTGGACAACACAGACTTCAGCGCGCTGGACGCCGAGCACCCGGGCTTCGCCCGCTGGCGCTCGCGCAACACCCGTGCGCACAAGAAGCCGGGCTATGTCGCCGTGACCCTGTCGCTCAAGCCCACCGGCGTCGCCCCGGGCGACCTGACCGACAAGCAGCTCGACGCGGTCGCCGACCTGGCCGAGCGCTACAGCTTCGGCTACCTGCGCACCTCCCACGAGCAGAACATCATCCTCGCCGACGTCGAGCAGCGTCAGCTGCACGCGCTGTGGCTGGAGCTGCGCGAGCAAGGTTTCGCCACCCCGAACATCGGCCTGCTGACCGACATCATCTGCTGCCCGGGCGGTGATTTCTGCTCGCTGGCCAACGCCAAGTCGATCCCGATCGCCGAGTCCATCCAGCGCCGCTTCGACGACCTGGACTACCTGTTCGACATCGGTGAGCTCGACCTGAACATCTCCGGCTGCATGAACGCCTGCGGCCACCACCACGTCGGCCACATCGGCATCCTTGGCGTGGACAAGAAGGGCGAGGAGTTCTACCAGGTCTCGCTGGGCGGCAATGCCGCGCGCGACGCCAGCCTGGGCAAGATCCTCGGCCCTTCCTTCGCCCAGGACGACATGGCCGACGTGATCGAGAAGCTGATCAATGTGTACGTCGAGCGGCGCACTGAAGACGAGCGCTTCATCGACACCTACCAGCGGATCGGCATCGACCCCTTCAAGGAACGCGTCTATGCAGCGAATCATTAAGAACAACCAGATCGTCGACGAAACCTGGCACCTGCTGCCCAAGGACGTCTCGATCGACGAACTGACCAACTGCGACGACTACATCGTGCCGCTGCAGCTGTGGCGCGACCATCCGAGCCTGCTCAAGGCCCGCGACGGCGGCCTGGGCATCTGGCTGGACAGCGACGAAGAAGCCGAGGAAATCGGCGAGCACGTCGAGCACTTCCAGGTGATCGCCCTGAACTTCCCGGCCTTCACCGACGGGCGCAGCTATTCCAACGCGCGCCTGCTGCGTGACCGCTACAAGTTCAAGGGCGAACTGCGCGCCATTGGCGACGTACTGCGTGACCAGCTGTTCTACATGGCCCGCTGCGGTTTCGACGCGTTCGCCATCCGCGCCGACAAGGACCCGGAAGACGCGCTGCAGAGCCTGAAGGACTTCTCGGTGACCTACCAGGGCGCCACCGACGAACCGCTGCCGCTGTTCCGCCGCCGCTGATCGTCGCTTGCAGTACTCCCGGCCCGCCTTATGGCGGGCCGATTCGTTTCTGCGCCGGCAAGACGACCAGTCCGGATAGGCCGAGGAAAAATCCGAACGTTCACTCAGGTTTGCTAATGGCATGCCGATATCAGGGCATATCCTTTTCACTCCGCAAGGAAAGCGACGATGAGCCCAATCACCTCGGCACTGCGATTCACGCCGATCCAAACTCCACCCGCTCCCGCGCCGAACCTGATCGTTCGCCAGCCCACGAGCGTCGCCAGCGCCCCAGGCACCCAGGTCATCCTGGGCCAGGACACCCGCATTCCCGACAGTGAGACCTACACCTCGCGAGGCACGCTGGACAGCGCGCAGCCCAACTACACCTGGGAACAGGACGGGCTGGACAAGCTGAGCATGTACATGTTCAGCGCGGTCAAGTCGTCCTCCACCGCCGCCCGCTTCCAGGGCCTGGGCAGCGCCCTGGTGGAGCAGCTGGCGGCCAGCGGTGGCCAGCGCGTCTCCCAGTCGGCCTTGCAGGTCAACGAGACCGACACCACCCCGCTGAGCCTGCAGCAGACACGCCTGCGCGAGTTCGCCAGCAATACCGTCACCCTCAGCCTCACCACCGCCTCCGGCGCCACGGTGAAACTGGGTTTGTTCAACGGTGAGCGGGGCCTGGCGGTCGACGCCGAAGTCCAGGGCGGCGAGCTCAACGCCAACGAGCTCAAGGGCCTGGCTGCCCTGGCCGACGGTTTCCAGTCGGCGATCAATGGTTTGACCCGGCAACCGCCGAGCCTGCAGCTCGGCTCGCTGGTCAAGCTCGATCCGAGCCTGTTCAGCGGCCTGCAAATGAATGCCAAGCTGGACTTGCCCAGTGGTGGGCAACAGACCTTCGACCTGCGCCTGGACGGCTCCACCCGCAGCCTGAAACTCGATGGCCCGAGTGGCCAGGTACAGCTGGACCTCGACTCCCAGGGCGGCGCGCTGCTCGGCGGCAAGGCCCAGCGCCAGGCCGCCCTGGACAACTACCTGACCCAGTTCGACGAGGCGCAGAAGCGCGGCAAGGGCGATGCTCAACTGACCTCGCTGCTCAAGGATGCCTTCAGCCAACTGAACAGCATCGACGACAACAGCCCGCGCCCGGCGGGCCATAACGACGCGGTGAACACCTACAGCCGCGCGTTGCTCAGCGGCCTGGCCGACTTCAAGGCCTCGATCGTGCAACCGTCCAGCCGCCCGAACGCGCGACGCCTGGATGAGGAAGACCGCTTCGCCTACCAGGTGTCGCAATCGACCTCGACCAGCGGCCAAGGCACCACCATCGCCCGTCAGCAACGCCAGGAGGCCAAGCTGGATGCCGCCTGGCATTCGAGCCTGTCGTCTGCTGCCAAGCTCACCGAAGCGGATCCGTTCGACGAGAAGAACTACCGTTACCACACGCTCAGCGAAACGGCGAGCAGCACCACCGAACTGTCGTTCGTCGACAATGTGCTCAAGGAAGCCAAGGCCACCCAGGAGGCCACCAGCACCAAGCGCGTGCTCACCTACGAGGGTGGCAAGCTTGAGTCCGATGTCAGCACGCCCGAGTCGGTGAGCCGCTCGCGCAACCTGCTGAACCTGCTCGACGATCTGTTCAAGACTGATGAGAAGGCCCGGCGCAACGGCAGCCAGTACGACCTCGACGCGCAACTGGCGGCCCATGCCGGGCTGTGGCAGTTGCAAACCGACCCGGCGAAGATCCACGACTGACCGAGGCGCCGCCGCGCAGATAAGCCCCCCCCCTGCAAGGACTGCGGAAACGGGCTCATCTGCGCGCGGCCTTGGCGCTCAGCGTAATGGCACGTAGATATCCGTCTGCCATTGTTCCAGCGGCGTCTGCGGATAGATGCTCAGGTAGTGGAAGAACAGCGGATGATCGCGCAGCTCCTCGCCACTGCCGGGTAGCCAGTCGCGGTAGATCGGGTAGATCGTCTCGCCGATGTGGTCCGGAGAGCCGACATGGCGCACCACTGCGCAGCGCCCCGCGGGCAGGCTCGACTCACAGACGCCTTGAGCGTTCGGCGCCACGGCCTCATGGATTTCCCCGCAGATGGCAAAGCGGAAGTCTTCCGGCGCGGTAGTGTCCGGATTGTTGTAGGGAATGCCGAAGCTGCGGCTGCTGGCCACGGGCGATTGCCCGCTGCTCATGCGCCAATCGATGAACCGGCGCACGGTTTCGCTGACCTGGCTCGGCGGCCCCCGATGTTCGAGCGCGGCAAGGCGCACGGCGGCGAAATCGACGATTCGTACCTGCATGGTGATGCTCCTGGAAAAATGAGGAATGGCAAACACCGTATTCCATACCTGCCAGTCCGGCCGGCGGCGAAACGCGCTGGGCGCATGCCCGAAGGCCCGGCGAAACGCCCGGCTGAACGCTTCCGGACTTTCGAAGCCCGCCGCCAGCGCCGCGTCCAGCACCGAGTGTTCGGGCTGCCCGACCAACCGATGCGCGGCACGGCGCAGGCGCATCAGCTGCACATAACGGGCAACCGGGACGCCCACATAGGCACTGAACTGGCGGTGAAAATGAAACGCCGAAAAATGAGCCACGGCGCTCAAGGTTTCCACCGACAGGTCACCTTCGAGGTTGTCCTCGATATAGGTAAGTACGGTCTCGAACCGCTGCTGGTAAAGGGCATTGACTGACAAATCAGGTTGCTCCTGGAAATACGGCAGGCCACAGCTTCGTCGATCCAGCCATGGCCACGCCTAGCCGCACTTGCTCAATCACAACATCCTCCGGTAGCGCTGGCCTGACTGCGATTATCGGCCTGCCCGGTCTTATCCAGCGTATCCCTCCACGGGTGAGCGCCATTATTGTCACGCACCGATCACAACCCAACCCTCCATTCATGACTCCAGCTCAAAGGACCTTGGTTTGTCGAGGCCTTAATCAATTCCGCCGAACCCTGCACACTGCACTCATTCACTCGACAGGAGCACATCCATGAGCATTCCATCCTTTGGCCTTGGCACATTCCGCCTCACCGGCCAGGCCGTCATCGACTCGGTGAGTGCGGCGCTGGAGCTGGGCTACCGCGCCATCGACACCGCGCAGATCTACAAGAACGAGGCCGAGGTCGGCCAGGCTATCGCCGCAAGCGGCGTGCCGCGCGACGAGCTGTTCATCACCACCAAGATCTGGGTCGACAACTACGCCGCCGACAAACTGATCCCCAGCCTGCGCGAGAGCCTGACCAAACTGCGCACCGAGCATGTCGACCTGCTGCTGATCCACTGGCCGGCGCCCGGCAACGGCGTCGAACTGCCCGAATACATGCAGGCCCTGGCCGAGGCCAAGCGCCAGGGCCTCACCCGCCAGATCGGCATCTCCAACTTCAATATCGAGCTGACCCGCCAAGCCATCGCCGTGGTCGGCCAGGGGGAGATCGCCACCAACCAGATCGAGCTCAGCCCGTATCTGCAAAACCGCAAGCTCACCGCCTTCCTCGCGGAACAAGGCATCGCCACAACCTCCTACATGACCCTGGCCTATGGCAAGGTCCTGAAGGATCCGCTGCTGGCGCAAATCGCCGCCAAGCACAAGGCCACCGTGGCCCAGGTGGCCTTGGCCTGGGCATTGCAACTGGGCTACGCGGTGATCCCTTCATCGACCAAGCGTGAGAACCTGGCCAGCAACCTGCTCGCCCAGAGCCTGCGCCTGGACGCCGACGACATGGCGCGCATCGCCACCCTGGAGCGCGACGGCCGTGAAGTCAGCCCGGACGGCCTGGTGCCGGCCTGGGACTGATATCCTTCGGGCATGGAGGCCCACCTCCCTGATTTCAAACGCTTTTTCGGAGCTCCCAATGAGCACGCTTTCCCCCAAACGGGTGCTGTTCGCCCTGGCCATCGGCGCCTTCGGCATCGGCACCACCGAGTTCACCCCCATGGGCCTGCTGCCAGTGATCGCCGATGGCGTCGGCGCCAGCATTCCCAGCGCGGGCATGCTGATCACCGCCTATGCCATCGGCGTCATGGTCGGCGCGCCGATCATGACCTTGCTGTTCAGCCGCTTCGGCAAGCGTGCCGCGCTGATGATGCTGATGGGCATCTTCACCCTGGGCAACCTGCTGTCGGCGCTGTCGCCGGACTACTACACCCTGCTTGTCTCGCGCCTGATCACCAGCCTCAACCATGGCGCCTTCTTCGGCCTGGGCGCGGTGGTGGCCGCCAGCGTGGTGCCCCGGGACAAGCAGGCCAGCGCCGTGGCCACCATGTTCATGGGCCTGACTATCGCCAACATCGGCGGCGTGCCGGCCGCCACCTGGCTCGGCCAGCAGGTCGGCTGGCGCATGGCCTTTGCCGGCACCGCGGTGCTCGGCCTGCTGGCCATCGCCGCACTGTGGTACGCGCTGCCCAAGGGCGAGCGCGGCAACGTGCCCCATGTCCGCAAGGAGCTGGCGGTAATCGCCCGCCCCAACGTGCTGCTGGCCATGGCCACCACCGTGCTCGGCGCAGGCGCCATGTTCACCCTGTACACCTATGTCGCCCCGGTGCTCGCCGAACTGACCGGCGCCTCCGCCAGCTTCGTCACCCTCGGCCTGGTGCTGATCGGCGTCGGCTTTACCCTGGGCAACAGCCTGGGCGGCAAGCTGGCTGACTGGTCGCTGGACGGCGCCGCCAAGATATTCCTCGGTGCACTGGCAGCGATCATGTTGCTGATGCCGCTGGTGCTGGGCAGCCATGTCGGCGCTGCGCTGGCGCTGTTGGTCTGGGGGATGTTCACCTTCGCCGTGGTTCCGCCGCTGCAGATGCGGGTGATGATCGCCGCCGCCGAAGCGCCGGGGCTGGCGTCGTCGATCAACGTCGGCGCGTTCAACCTGGGCAATGCCGTGGGCGCGGCCCTGGGCGGCGCGGTGATCAGCCTGGATCTGGGCTACGCGGCGGTGCCGATGGCCGGCGGCCTGCTGGCGGCGGCCGGGTTGCTGCTGGTGTGGCTGGGCGGGCGTGGCAAGGCCACCGACGCGGTCTTGGGCAAACCGGCCTGAGACAGGCGACACCCACTAAAACGCCGCCATCCCCGAGGGATGGCGGCGTTTTTTGCGTTGCACCCGCAGGCGGTCAGGCCGGGGCCGAAGTGCGGATCAGGTGATCGAAGGCGGCCAGCGACGCCTTGGCGCCCTCGCCCACTGCGATGACGATCTGCTTGTACGGCACCGTGGTCACGTCACCGGCAGCGAACACACCCGGGATGCTGGTCTGGCCCTTGGCGTCGACGATGATCTCGCCGCGCGGCGACAGCTCCACGGTGCCCTTGAGCCAGTCGGTGTTCGGCAGCAAGCCGATCTGCACGAAGATGCCTTCCAGTGCCAGGTCGTGCAACGCATCGGTGGCGCGGTCCTTGTAACGCAGGCCGGTGACCTTCTCGCCATCGCCGAGCACTTCGGTGGTCAGCGCGCTGGTGATCACCTTGACGTTCGGCAGGCTGTACAGCTTGCGCTGCAGCACGGCATCGGCACGCAGCTGGCTGTCGAACTCGATCAGGGTCACCTGGGCAACGACACCGGCCAGGTCGATGGCCGCTTCCACGCCGGAGTTGCCGCCACCGATCACCGCCACGCGCTTGCCCTTGAACAGCGGGCCGTCGCAGTGCGGGCAGTAGGCCACGCCGCGAGCGCGGTATTGCTGCTCGCCCGGCACGTTCATCTCACGCCAGCGGGCACCGGTAGCCAGGATCACCGTCTTGGCCTTGAGCGAGGCGCCGCCGGCCAGGCGCACTTCGTGCAGGCCGCCGTCGGTGGCCGGGATCAACGCTTCGCCGCGCTGCAGGTTCATGATGTCGACATCGTACTGCTTGACGTGCTCTTCCAGGGCCGTGGCCAGCTTCGGCCCTTCGGTCTCCTGCACCGAGATGAAGTTCTCGATGGCCAGGGTGTCGAGCACCTGCCCACCGAAACGCTCGGCAGCAACACCGGTACGGATGCCCTTGCGCGCAGCGTAGATGGCCGCGGCAGCACCGGCCGGGCCACCGCCGACCACCAGCACGTCGAAGGCGTCCTTGGCATTGATCTTCTCGGCCTGGCGGGCACCGGCATTGGTGTCGATCTTGCCGAGGATCTCTTCCAGGCCCATACGCCCCTGGCCGAACACTTCGCCGTTCAGGTAGACGCTCGGCACCGCCATGATCTTGCGGCTTTCCACTTCATCCTGGAACAGCGCACCATCGATGGCCACATGGCGCACGTTGGGGTTGAGCACCGCCATCAGGTTCAGCGCCTGGACTACGTCCGGGCAGTTCTGGCACGACAGCGAGAAGTAGGTTTCGAAGGTGAACTCACCTTCAAGCGCCTGGATCTGCTCGATCACTTCGGCACTGGCCTTGGAGGGGTGGCCACCGACTTGCAGCAGCGCCAGCACCAGGGAAGTGAATTCGTGGCCCATGGGGATGCCGGCAAAGCGCAGGCTGATGTCGGCGCCCGGGCGGTTCAGCGAGAACGAAGGCCGACGGGCGTCGGTGCCGTCCGCGGCGAAGGTAATCAGGTTCGACAGGCCGGCGATTTCCACCAGCAGGTCGTGCAATTCGCGGGACTTCGCGCCGTCGTCGAGGGAAGCAACGATCTCGATCGGCTGGGTGACCCGCTCCAGGTAGGTTTTCAGTTGCGATTTAAGCGTGGCGTCCAACATACGGGCGATTCCTTTTTCAAAACTCGGATACAAAAACGCCCAGGCGAGATCGCCCGGGCGTTTTTACGGGGCGGTAACTGCTTCAGCTTTGGCGGCTGCCTACCGCCCGCGATTGGCGCATGATCAAAGGCTTCGCTTTAGATCTTGCCGACCAGGTCCAGGGACGGTGCCAGAGTAGCTTCGCCTTCTTTCCACTTGGCCGGGCAGACTTCGCCTGGGTGCGCGGCGACATACTGGGCAGCCTTCACTTTACGCAGCAGCTCGGCAGCATCGCGGCCTACACCACCGTCGTTCAGTTCGACGATCTTGATCTGGCCTTCCGGGTTGATCACGAAGGTACCGCGATCGGCCAGGCCGGCTTCCTCGATCAGCACGTCGAAGTTGCGCGAGATGACGTGGGTCGGGTCACCGATCAGCGGGTACTTGATCTTGCCGATGGTGTCCGAGGTGTCGTGCCAGGCTTTGTGGGTGAAGTGGGTGTCGGTGGACACGCCGTAGATTTCCACGCCCAGTTTCTGGAACTCGGCGTAGTTGTCGGCCAGGTCGCCCAGTTCGGTCGGGCAGACGAAGGTGAAGTCGGCCGGGTAGAAGAATACGACGGACCACTTGCCTTTCAGGTCGGCTTCGCTGACCTGGACGAACTCGCCGTTGTGGTAGGCGGTGGCGTTGAACGGTTTGACCTGGCTGTTGATGATAGGCATGAGAGACGCTCCTTCATGGATTGAATTTCAATGGGTTGAAATCAGTTGACGGAGAGAATCATAACCGTTGGTCCCGTTAAAGGCTCATTGGCAAAGCTCATGCTCGCGATTGGTTTTGGCTATAAGGCGTGATTATTAATAGAAGGGATTGGGCTGAGCAAAGGATTGCGCGGGGTCA
>NZ_JBOBDQ010000081.1:0-19679 GCF_050586565.1 Pseudomonas sp. WC1 | reverse complement strand
CACCGCTCTACCGAATGAACACCTGCGGCGTGGTGGTCGACATGTCGCCACCGGGCAGTTTGATGTTCCCCACCTTCTCCAGCGTATTGGGGTCGAACACCGCCAGGTCGTTGAACGTCCCGCCCAGGTAGAGCTTGTCGCCGGCCTTGTCGAAGGTCACGCAGTAGTAGGTATGGTCCAGGTTGGCGGCCTTGACCAGCTTCTTCTGCGCGATGTCGTAGCGGGCCAGGCGATTGAGCACGCCGTACATCTGGTTCGGGTCCTTCGGCGAGCGCAGGCCGGTGAAGTACAGCTCGGTCAGCTCGGCGAACTCCTGGGTATGGGCCTTGCCGGTCTTCAGGTCGATGCTCAGGTAGCCGTAAAGCGGCTCGGCGCTGGCCGGGTCCTGCTTGGCGTCCTTGAACCTGGCGATGGTGTAGAGCATCGAGAACTCGTGCAAAGAACTCTGGTGCGGCCAGAAGTACAGCACGTCCGGCGCGCTGTAGCCCGGGCGGTTCCAGCTGCGCAGTGGCAGTGCGACGGTGTATTTGCCGGTGTTGACGTCCAGCTTGTAGATGTCCGGCCCGGCCACATAGAGACTGCCGTCGTCGGCGGCGCGCATCAGGTACACCTGGCGCGGCATCGGGAAGGTGCGCACAGGCTTGGCATCCAGGCCGTCGCCGGTGCGGAACACTTCCAGGCGCGGCGGCTTGACCACATAGTGGTCGTTCAGGCGTTGGCTGGGGTTGACCGTGGCGTACACCTCCTTGCCGTCGGGGCTGATGGCGAAGGAGTACATGGCCTTGCCGACCTCGCCCGGCACGCTGGACAGGTTGGCGTGGAAGGTGGTCTTGCAGCTGTCCAGGTCGATGCCATAGATATCGGCGAAGTGATTGTTGAGCACGTAGGCGGTGCGGTTGTCCGGCGCCATCATCGCCGTGCCGGGGCCGAACGAGTCGGGCATGCGGCAGGTCTTGTACAGCGTGTCGCTGGCCACCTCGACCACGTGCAGGTTGTTCGGGTAGTTGGTGGCGATCAGGTATTCATGGCCGGCCTTCAGGGCCTTGCCTGCGTCGTCGGCCTGGGCCGCCCAGGCGCAGGCCGTGGCGGCGACGGTGAGCGCGAGTTGCGCGCAGAGTCCAGGTTTCATGCGGTTTCCCCTTGTAGTTCTATTTGTCTTTCGGGAATACGGTGCCGAGGTTGCGCCAGTCTTCGGCGGAGTTGGTTGCCTGGGCGTTCCAGTCCTGGTAGGTGCTCATCATGTCCGGCACCTGGGCTGGCCACCAGCAAGGGTCGGAGCAGCCGTACAGGTCGGCCTCCATCGGCTGGCACAGCGAGCTGACGCCACCGAAGGCGTCCACTTCCCAGCCCGGGTCGGTGGTGGCGGTGCAGCCGGCCACGGCGCTCATCGCCAGCACGTCCTCGACGCGGTCTTCGGCGGCCGCCTGCTCGAGAATGCGCGCCTTGTTGTTCAGCGGTTTGAGGTGCTTCATGTCAGTGCGCCTTCCGGGGAGTGATGTAGCGATCGATGAAGGCCGGGTTAACGGCCATGATGCGGCTGTAGACCTCGATGCCGAAGTCGACCCAGTCACGCATCAGCTCGCAATAGTGGTAGGTCGGATGCTGCGGGTCGCCGTAGCGAGCGTAGCTTTCGTGGTAGCAACCGCCGGAACACAGGTTGCGGATGCGGCAGCTGTCGCAGCCGGTGCCGCTGCGGTCCAGGCGCTGCGAGAGGAAATCGTTGAGCTGCGCCTGCTTCACGCCCTGGTGCACATTGCCGAAGGTCGGCAGGCTGGAGCCGGTGAAGCGGTGGCACAGGTTCAGCTCGCCCTCGTGGTCCACCGCCAGCATCTTCAGCCCGGCACCGCATGGCAGGGCCTTCTTGTGGCCTTCGTGAATGTCGGTGATCAGCTGGTGCAGGTTGGAGAAGCCGATGTTGCGGTGCGCCAGCGCCGCCTCCAGGTAACGCCGGCCGAGGGCCTTCATGTTGGCGAACACCTGCACCAGCTCGTCGCCGGTGAGGTTGAAGTCGGCCATGTCACCGGAGGTCACCGGGGCGAACCCCACCTCGGCGAAGCCCATCTCGTTGAACAGGTGGTTCCAGATAGTCTCGATATCGGTGATGCCACGGGTCAGCGTCACCCGCGCCCCCACCGGCCGGCTGCGGTAGCGCGACAGCAGCATATCGGCCTTGCGCCGCACCACGTCGTAGGTGCCCTGCCCGCCCACGGTGATGCGGTTGCGGTCGTGCACGGTCTTGGGCCCATCGATGCTGATCGACAGGCCGAAGCGGTGGGCATCGAGCCAGTCGACGATCTCTTCGGTGAGCAGCGTGGCATTGGTGGTCATGATGAACTCGACCTGCTTGCCCGCCTCGGAGAAGCGTCGCTCGCAGTACGCCACCATGTGCTCGATCAACGCCCGGTTGGACAGCGGCTCGCCGCCGAAGAACACCACGCTGTAGCGCTCCTCGTTCGGCGACTCCTTGAGCAGCATCTCCACCGAGGCTTCGGCGGTGGCGCTGTTCATCTTCTTGCCCGCGGAGGGCTTGTCGAGGTCCTCCTTGTAGCAGTAGGTGCAGCTGAGGTTGCAGCCGGTGTTGACGTTGAGCACCACGGTGTTCAGCGCGGTGCGCTCGACCTGTTTCAGGGCGATTTCAGGGGTCAGCGGCGAGCCGTCGCTGACCACTTCCAGGGCGATCAGCTCGCGCAGGGTTTCCTCGATGTCCTGCCCGTCGAACTGCTGGCCGAGCTGCTGCAGCAGCTCCTCGGCGGAACAGCCCTGGCGGCGCAGGGTGTCGATGATGCCGCCGGTCACCGCGTCGGTGGCGAACAGCGAACTGCTGGGGATATGGAACAGCATGCGGTCGGCATCGACCTGCACTTCGTGCAGGTTGCGTTCGACCAGGTTCAGTAGTGCGCCCATGGCGACCTCCCGATAAGCAATTGGTCAGGTTGATGCCTATGGCAGCGGCGGATTGTTCCAGCGCTGCACGGTGACGATCATGTGGCCCTCACCCTGCTGGCCACCGTCGGCGAGGGTGGCGATCACCTTCAGGTTGCCGGCGTTGTTGGTCATCATCTTGCGCTCGGGGTTGGGCCCTGCCCCGCCCGGCACGAACACGCCGTCGGCCTGCATCTGCCCGGCGAACCTGACGTCCTCGTCCTCGACCGCCCGTTCGTTGAACGGCTCGACTTTCCAGGTGGCTGGCAGGTAGCCGATGCGCAGCGGCTGGCCACTGGCGTCCTTGCCCCAGGCTTCAGCCTCGAAGCGACCTTGCACCTTGGGCACCGAGGCGCCGTTCTCGCCGATGCGGGCAATGGAGAACGCCGGCACCACCTTGACCTCATCGACCTTGTCGTACACCGCCAGTTGCACGCCCTTGAGCGCGCCCACCGCCACCTCGCGGGGGCCGGCGGCGGCATCCTTGGCGGCGCGGGCCTTGACCCGGATCAGCGTCGGCGTCGACTCCAGCACTTCGGTCACTTCGACGCCCGCGCCCAGCTCGGGCTTGCCGGACAGGTCGCTGCCCACCAGGGTGATCTCGCTGTCGCTGCCAGCCTTGATGAACGCCGGCTGCACCGCCAGCAGGCGCCCCTGCCCGGCCTTCGCCGCACTGAAGTCCAGGCCGCGCTCGTCGTGCTCGGCCTCGAACATGCGGCCCTTCATCTGCCCGTCGATGGCGGCGAACACCTGGCGCAGGTTGGCCTCGCCCACCTTGACGTTGCCGCGCCATTCATAGCCGTTGTAGAGGATCGCCGAACCGCTGCCGTTGAACGGCGTGCCGTCGGCGTAGGCGCCCTTGACCTCGACCTTGAAGGTATCGCCCTGCTCGGCGCTGACCGTCATCACCCCACGCACGTCACCCTTGGCCAGCATATGGCCGCTGAACGCCCACTGTCCGGACAGGACCTTGGACTCGGGCCGGGCCTTGAGCCACTCGGCCCAGGCCGGGTTGTCGAGGGGGAAGCGCTTGGCCAGGTCGGGCACCATCTGCTTGAGGGCGATGTCCAGCCAGTCGCGGTCGCGGGCCTGGGCCTGGTATTCGAGGGACGGCCATTGGCCGAGGTGGAAGTTGACCAGGTGCTCCCACTCCTTGGCCGGGCGCCGTTGCAGGGCGACACGGGCGCCGGAGTGGCAGCGGCCGCACATCTGGCTGAGCTGGTCGTCGAAGTGTTCGACGGTATTGAGCCGGCGTTCCATGGCGTAGCGCACACCGTCGGTCTCGCTGGGCGCCAGGCCCTGCTTGTCGGCCAGGTACTTGACCAGGGTGCGGCGGTCGTCGTCGCTGATCTGCAAGCCATGCATCACCTGCATGCGGGCGATGCTCATCAGCCAGCCCTCGGGGGTCTTGCGCTGGTGGCTGATGCGGCTGTAGCTGTCGTTGCCTTCGGGGATATGGCACCCCATGCACTTGTTCTGCAACAGGCTCGGGCCCTGCTCGGCCGCCATGGCCTGGGCGGACAGCAGTGCGGTGGCGACCAGCGCCAGTGTGCCCGCCTGCCGCCGGAGTCGAGTTGTCTTCAAGGTCAGACCTCCACGGTATCGTTCTTATCGTTATTCGCACGCTGCGGTGTGCATCTGACAGTAGCGATACAGGAAGTGTGCCAATTGCGGCAAATATGTTTTGCATCAACGATTTGAGCGCAGAGCAGGGGCAAACCCCAGCAGCGCAGGCTGTGGCCGAACGTGCCATTTCGCGACGGGGTGTTTCACCTTGAGACACAGGGCCTGCTGCGCAGGCCAGCTCCCACAGGGATCTAGCCACCTTCGAGTCCAACGCCGTACCTGTGGGAGCCGGCTTGCCGGCGATTGGCCCGCACAGCGGTCCGTTTCATCTCCGTCTCACTCAGTCTCAATGTGCAACAGCTCAAGCCTCCCTGACTGCATGCCATGTAACGCGAAAACCACATGTATCAAGGGCTGTGAACGCGTTGCCCGGCTTGGCACGCCCATTGCCCTGCCCTGGTCACAACCATGACAAGAGGCACCGCCCAATGCATTCCGAACTGCCGATCCTGCCCGCCACCCGTGCCTTCCTCGCACGCCCGCTGAAGATGCGCATTGGCGCCGACTGGCAGGACGCCGCCAGCGGCCGCACCATGACCTTGCGCAACCCGGCCAGTGGCGAGGTCCTCGCCGAGGTGCCCGCGGCCGAGGCACAGGATGTGGACCGCGCCGTGCAGGCCGCCCGCCAGGCGTTCGAACACTCGGCCTGGAGCCGGATGCGTCCGCGTGAGCGGCAGAACCTGCTGTGGCGCCTGGCCGACCTGATGCAGCGCGATGCCCAGGAGCTGGCCGAGCTGGAATGCCTGAACAACGGCAAGAGTGCCGCCGTGGCCCAAGTGATGGACGTGCAACTGGCCATCGACTTCCTGCGCTACATGGCCGGTTGGGCGACCAAGCTCGAAGGCAGCACGGTCGAGCCGTCGCTGCCGCTGATGCCCAATGACGACTTCCACGCGTTCGTGCGCCGCGAGGCGGTGGGCGTGGTCGGCGCCATCGTCGCCTGGAATTTCCCGCTGCTGCTGGCCTGCTGGAAGCTCGGCCCGGCCCTGGCCACCGGCTGCACGGTGGTGCTCAAGCCTGCCGATGAAACCCCGCTGACCGCGCTCAAGCTCGCCGAACTGGTAAGCGAGGCCGGCTACCCGGACGGCGTGTTCAACGTGATCACCGGCACCGGGCTGAACGCCGGTGCCGCGCTGAGCCGCCACCCGGGCGTGGACAAGCTGACCTTCACCGGCTCCACCGAAGTCGGCAAGCTGATCGGCAAGGCGGCCATGGACAACATGACCCGCGTCACCCTCGAACTGGGCGGCAAGTCGCCGACCATCGTCCTGCCCGACGCCAACCTGCAGGCGGCCGCCGCCGGAGCCGCCACGGCGATCTTCTTCAACCAGGGCCAGGTGTGCTGCGCCGGCTCCCGGCTGTATGTGCACCGCAAGCACTTCGACAACGTGGTGGCCGATATCGCCGGCATCGCCAATGCCATGAAACTGGGCAACGGCCTGGACCCTAGCGTACAGATGGGCCCGCTGATCTCGGCCCGGCAGCAGGAGCGGGTCACCGGCTACATCGACCTGGGTCGCGAGTTGGGCGCGACCATCGCCTGCGGCGGCGAAGGCTTCGGCCCGGGCTACTTCGTCAAGCCGACGGTGATCGTCGATGTCGACCAGCGCCACCGCCTGGTGCAGGAGGAAATCTTCGGCCCGGTGCTGGTGGCCATGCCATTCGACGACCTCGACGAGGTGGTGGGCCTGGCCAATGACAACCCCTACGGGCTGGGCGCGAGCATCTGGTCCAACGACCTGGCCGCGGTGCACCGGATGATCCCGCGGATCAAGTCCGGGTCGGTGTGGGTGAACTGTCACAGCGCGCTGGACCCGGCGCTGCCGTTCGGCGGCTACAAGCTCTCCGGCGTCGGCCGCGAGATGGGCGCGGCGGCAATCGAGCACTACACCGAGCTGAAGTCGGTGCTGATCAAGTTCTGATTTCACCGGTGCTGACCTTATCGCCGGAAAGCCGGCGATAAGGTCCGGCCAGTCAATGAAAAAGCCAGAAAACAACAAAAACATGGAGCACACCATGACGCACAAGCTCGCCTGCACGTTGGCCCTGCTGCTGGCCTCTCCCTTCACCCAGGCCCACGAACTCTACAACCACGCCGGCACCACACTGGACGCCAACCTCGAAGCGCTGTTCGGCGTATTCCACAGCGACGAAAGCTTCGACCAGTTCGGCAACCGCCAGGCCGGCAGCAGCAACTGGCGCGAGGGCTACGTCAAGTACGGCCTGAGCGCCAGCCAGGCGCTGGCCAGCAACGGCACGCTTTACGGCGCCTTCAGCCTGCTCAGTTCGGCCACCTGGGGCGATGGCGACGCCGCGGGTTTCACCCTCGGTGACGAACGTCGCACCGGCGTCGAGGACGCTTACCTTGGATGGCGCTCGGGCACCCTGTTTCCGGCGCTTGGCGAAGACGGCATCGATCTCTCCGGCGGGCGCCAGGTCATCACCCTCGGCGACGGTTTCCTGATCCAGGGCGACCCGGTCAATGCCGGCAACGTCGACCTGGGCGCCGATTTCGACCGTGGCGGCGCCTACTACCTGGCGGCGCGCAAGGCGTTCGACCGCACCGCCGTGTTACGTCTGGGCGGCAAGCAGGGCTGGCGTGGCGACCTGATGTGGCTCAAGTCCGACAACCCGTTCCAGGCCGACACCTCCATGGCGGTGGCCAACCTCGAGCATGTCGCCGACGCGGGCACCGTGGGCCTGAGCTGGATCCGTGGCCTGGATGTCGACCTCCGCTACGCCGAGATCCTTGGCCTGGAACACCGCGACGGCATGGACACGGTGAGCCTGCGCGGGCGTGGCAACCTGGGAGTGAAAGACCTCGAACTGGCCGCCGAGTATGTCACCCAGGACCGCACCGACGGGCGCGAGAACGCCTGGTACCTGGAGGGCAACTGGACCTTCTCCGGGCTGCCCTGGTCGCCCACCGCCACCTACCGCTACAGCCGCTTCTCGGAGCACTTCGACCCGCTGTTCTATGGCCTGAGCCGGGGCTATGGCACCTGGTTCCAGGGCGAGGTGGCGGCCAACTACGCCGGGCCATTCAACAGCAATACCCAAGTGCACCATGTGGCGCTCAAGGCCACGCCACGGGAGGGGCTGACCGTGGGCGCGCTGTACTTCGACTTCGACCCGCTCAGCACCGACCAGGGCAACCTGGGTGGGCGCGAGGTGGACCTGTATGTGGAGTGGATGGTCAGCGAGCATTGGCTGATCAGCCCGCTGGTGGGGTTCTACACCCCGCAGCGCAGCGCGCAGGATGGCGGCGTGCAGTTGGGTGGCCGGGATAGCGGGGCCTACCTGCAACTGGTGGTGGGGACATTCTTCTAAGCCAGCGGTCCTATCGCGGGGCAAGCCCGCTCCCACGCAGGGTTTGCTGGCTGATGCAGCACCGGTGGGGGCGGGCTTGCCCCGCGATGAGTCCTCAGCAAAAACCCTGTTCGCGCAACCAACGCGCAATCATCGGCTGGTGCGTCTGTGTCACCAGGCGCTCCAGGCCGATGCCAGCCTGCACCCCGCGTACCACCGGCGCCAGCTCGATACCTTGCAGGTGCCACACCCCCAGCGGCTGGTCAGCCGTCACCACTACTTCGGTCTCCTCCACCCAACCCTCGCGCAGCACCGGGCGGCGCTCCACCCGCACCGCCTGCCAGTTTGCCAACGCGTGCAGCGGTTGCGCATCTGGCCAGCACCGGCGGCGGGCCCAGAACGGCTGTTCGCCACGTTGCGCTTCCTGGGCGTAGAAATCGCGCCCGATCCGGGCGAAACGCAGGAACAGCTGTTCGATCCGCGTTTGATGGAAGCGCTGCGCCAAGGCTGCCTGCCCGGGCCGTTGCAGCAGGGTATTGATCACCACGGGCGCCTGCAGCGCCGAGGACAAGGACTGGAAGATGCCATTGCCCGACAACGGATCAACCGCCATCGCCGCATCGCCAACCCGTAGCCAATCACGGCCCGCGCAGTTGCCGACAAGAATCGCTGTGCTGCTGCGCGCATGCACCTGGGCAGGGGCGAAGGCCTGCTCGCCGAACAGTTGCGCCACCAGCGCCGAGCCACGGCGGCGCCCGGCACAGTATTCGGGCAACGCCGTCTTGCCCGGCAGCCGCGCCGCCGTCACGTCCAGCGTCACCTGCCAGTAGCAGCGGCCATCGGCCAGCCGCGCCATCCAGGCCCAGCCGTCGTCCAGGCTCTCTACTGCCGAGGCCGGCGTGCCGGGCTCGGCCTGCCAGAGGTTGAGCAGGCTGACCGTCTCCGGCCCGCGCAGGCGACCTTCGCTCAACGGGGCCTGACGACCACGGGCCTCGACCAGGAAAACACCGTGCAAGGTACGCCCGTCGTCCAACTGGACACGATACCCCTGCCCCTGGTCCACTTCGCGCACACGCCCTTCGACGAGCTCGACACCGGCACGATTCAAGTCATCACGCAGTGCCTGGTCGAAGCGCTGGCGATCCAGCAGCCACTCCTGGTTCGGTTGCAGCCGCTCACCGTTCCAGTGCACCTGCCGCGTGGCCGGCGTGGTCGCCTCGGCCAGGGCAGCGCCCAGGCCCGCATGGCGCAAGCCCTCAAGCACACGTTGCGAAACACCTTCCACCGCGGCGAAACGGCGCCAGTCGGACACCACGGTGACGGGGTAGCCCATCCGCCGCAGCCCCAGGGCAGTAGTCGCCCCCGCAGGTCCGGCACCGAGTACCAGGATGCTCGGTTCAGGCATCGGTCGACTCCTTGCGCTCAGGGCCGACGAACGCCGCGTGCCGCTCCAGCCAGTGCAACAGTGCCTGCCGCGTCATGCCGGGCTCCTCGCCCAGCAGGGCCGCCACCCGCCCAGTGAACGCGGCACAGGCCAGACTGGCCCCGGCCACCCCAGCGGCGCCAACCGCCGCGCCGAAGTCGGCCTGGGGAGTGCCCAGCCACGACCATTGCCCAGCGGCGCAGCGAGCATCGCCAGTTACGCGAATGACCCCGGGATAACTGGCCGGATACACCGGCTCGCCCCGCGCCGGACTGGAGGCGCACAGCAGCACGCCAGCGGCCACGGCCTCGGCGCAGGCCAGGCGCAGCACCGGGCGATCCTGGCGCAGGCCCAGGCTCAGGTTGACCACAGTCGCGCCCGCCTCCACCAGCCACAACAGGCCAGCGGCCACCTGCAAGGCGCTGGTGCTGCCCTGCCCGGCGAACACCTGGGCCAGCAGCACCGGCTGGCCGCCGGACTCGGCCCGCAGCCGCGCCAGCACCGCGCTGCCGTGGCCCAGGGCATCCGGCAGCAGCTCGCCCTCGCACAGCACGCCGTCCTCAAGCCAGAAGCGCCGCGCGCCGAGCAGGCTATCCGCCTGCTGCGCCGAGCAGCCACTGTCGATCACGCCAATGCACAGGTCAGCGGCCATTGTCGGCGGGCTCCTTGCTGCGCAATTGCCCGTCACGCAGTTCCAGGTGCAGGTCGGCATCGGCGAGGGTCGAGGCACGATGGCTGATCAGGATCCGCGTACGCCCGGCGAACAGCTGGTCGATGGCGGCAATCACTTCACGCTCGGTGGCTTCGTCCACCGCCGAGGTGGCCTCGTCCAGCACCAGGATCGCCGGTTGCTGGAGCAGCGCCCGGGCGATGGCGATACGTTGTTTCTGGCCACCGGACAACTGCTGGCCGCGTTCGCCCAGCAGACCATCGAGCCCCAGCGGCAGGCTCTGCACCAGGCTGTCCAGGCGGGTCAGCCGCACCACCTGCTCGAGCTCCTCACGGCTGGCCTGGGGCGTGCTGTAGGCCAGGTTCTGTGCCAGGGTGCCGCGAAACAGCACGATGTCCTGGCTGACCACGGCGATGCGCCGCCGCAGGGCCTGCAGGTCGAGCTCGCGCAGGTCGACGCCGTCGAGCAGGATGCGCCCGTCATCCGGGTCGTAGAAGCGCTGCAGCAGGTCGATCAGGGTCGACTTGCCGACGCCGGAAGCGCCGCTGATGGCGATCTTGGTGCCGCCGGGCAGACAGGCCTGCACCTGGTCCAGCACCCCACCCTGGCGCCCGTCGTGGGCGAAAGATACACCGTCCAGTCGCAGCTCCCCGGCCCCTTGTGGCATGGGCCGGGGATCGTCCGCCTCGCGCACCGCGAGCGCCTCCCGCTTGAGCTCCATCACCCGCCCCAGGCTCACGGCCATCCGCTGCACCGCCACGTACAGGCCCAGCAGGCTCTGCACCGGACCGACGGCCATGCCCATGTAGGTGGAAAAGGCGATCAGCGCACCCAGTTGCCAGGTGCCCTGGATCACCCACCAGCCGCCGACCAGGAATGCGCAAGCCCGGCACCAGGAAGTCAGCGTGCCGGGCACCGCCTGGGTAAAGAACTCGGTGACCTGCACCCTGAGCAGCTGCCCCATGTAGCCCTGCCCCAACTGATCGAGGCGCTCGGCCTCACGCCGCTGCTGGCCGGCGGCCTGGATGAACTTCATCGCCGGCAGTGTCTCGACCAGGAACGACGACACGTCCGCCGAGCGTTCGCGCAGGCTGCGCACCTCGCGCTCGACCTTGCGTCGCATCCAGCGCAGCCACAGCACTTCGAGCGGGATCAGCAACACCAGCAGCAGCGACAGCTGCCAGGACAGCATCAGCATCAAGGCCACCGCACCGACCAGGCCGATCAGCGCCGATACCGCCGAGAACAACGAGTCCACGGCAAAGCGCTGGATCTCGGCGACATCGCCATCGAGCCGCGACAGGATGTCACCGGTGCGCCGGCGCCCGTAGAAGGTCGGCGAAAGTTGTTGCAGGTGTCGGTACAAGTCGTCGCGCAGGGCGAACAGGATGCGCCCGGACAGGCGCGTGTGCAGGTAGCGGTTGACCCCGGCCAGCAGCGTGCCGAGCAGGCCGGCGACGATCATGATCGCCGCCATGTGCCAGAGGGTCTGGTAATCCTTGGCCAGCAGGCCTTCGTCGATCAAGGTCTTGACCAGCCAGGGTTGCGCCAGGGCCAGCAGCGAGGCGCCCAGGGACAGCCCCAGGAGCACGCCGATGGCGCCACGCTGCGGGCGCACGAAGCCGTAGAGCCAGGCCAGGGCCTGGCGCATCAACTGCGGGTCGCTGGATTCGATCAATCGGGAAAACAGTCCGCCCATGGCTCAACCACGCAACTGCTTGAGCTTGCGATACAGCGTCGCCCGGCTGATACCCAGGGCCTCGGCCGCGGCCGAGACATTGCCCTGGTGCCGGGCCAGGGCAGCGCGGATCAGTTCCAGTTCGTTGTCGCGCAGGCTGCCGGACGGCGCCGCGCCGCTGGCCAGTTCATCGAGCAGGCAGTCGGTGAGGTGGTCGAGGGTCAGCACCTGCTCGCCCTCCTCGCGCATTGCCAGGGCGGTGCGCACCACCATTTCCAGCTGGCGGATGTTGCCCGGCCAGTCGAAGTTCTCCAGCAGCGCCGCCAGCGCTGGGTCGAGGCTCACACTGCCGGCTCCGGACTTGTCCAGCAAACCTTGGATGATCGTTGCCAGGTCGTCGCGCTCGCGCAGTGCCGGCAGACGCAGGGACACGCCGTTGACCCGGTAGTAGAGGTCTTCGCGGAAGTGCTGGTCGGCAACCCGGCGCTTGAGGTCGCGATGAGTGGCGCAGATCAGCGCCACGTCGATGTCCTGCTCGTCGCCGGCGCCAAGGGGCGCCACGCGGCGCTCCTGCAGCACACGCAGCAGGCGCGCCTGCAGGGCCAGCGGCATGTCACCGATCTCGTCGAGGAACAGCGTGCCGCCATGGGCCTGCATCAGCCGCCCGACCATGCCGCCCCGGCGCGAGCCGGTGAAGGCGCCGTCGCGGTAGCCGAACAGCTCGGACTCGATCAGCCCCTCGGGAATCGCCGCGCAGTTGACCGCCACGAATGGCTTGTCGGCACGCGGACCGGCCTGGTGCAGGGCACGGGCAACCACCTCCTTGCCAGTGCCGGTTTCACCCAGCAGCAGGACCGGCAACCCGTTTGCCAAGCCCTGGCGGGCCATGCGCAAGGCACGCGCCAGACGGGCATCGCCACCGGCCAGCGCTTCCAGTGCCTGGGTCTTCGGCGGTGCTGGTTTGGCGATCGCAGACGGGCCACTGACGCGACCATGCCGCGGCAGTTGCAGCGCCCGGAAAAAGAACTCGCCCGCTGCCGTCTGCACGCTGCTGACGCCGCCCTGCCACAGGCGCGCGATAAACGCCGGCGAACGCTCGCCGAGCAGGTCACCGCAGCGTCGCCCGAGCAGCGCCTGGCGTGGCATCTGCAACAACTGGCAGGCATTGTCGTTGGCCGCCATCACCTCGCCTTCCAGGCTCAGCGCCAGCAGGCCCTGCCAGGCGCTGGCCAGGTATTGCGGGCGGCTATGGAAGGCCAGAACCAGATGCTCGGGATGGTAGAGCCCGAACAGCCGGCTCTCGATATTGCCGGCGGCGAGCAGCAACGTGGAAAGGCTGTCCTGGGGCTGGGCCATGACGCCTTCACGGGTCACGTCGAGCACGCCTATCACGTCGCCACGCGGATCACGCAACGGCACCGAGGTGCAGGAGAACGGGCTGAGCCGATCCAGGTAATGCTCGCCGCAGTTGATCAGGGTCGGCTGGCCCTCGACCACCGCCGTGCCGATGGCATTGGTGCCGCGCAGGGCCTCGCTCCAGCAACTGCCAGGGTGCAGGTCGCGCAGGCCCTCGCGCTCGAGCACATGCTTCTGGCCGTCAATCGTCAGCACGTTGGCCTGGGAATCACCGAGGATGACGATGCCGCTCTTGCCCTGGCGTTTGATCAGGTAGTCCAGCTCAGGGGTGGCCGCGTCGATCAGCAGGCGGTTGTGTTCCAGCAGCGTGTCCAGGTCCAGGCCGTGGCGAATACCCAGGCCGACCTGCTCGCCCTGCAGACAGTCCAGGCCATGGCCGAGGCTGCGCCGCCAGGAGGCGTCGATCTCATCGCGCAGCATGCCACAGGGCAGTTCGCCTTCGCTGGCAAGCTTCAGACGGACCAGACGGGATTGCTGCAGGGGGTCGTTGGCGGTTGTTGTTGGAAGTTGTCGCGCCATTGCGTGCTCCTGGTGTGCCCCGCTCAGGCGGGGCAACGGGCATCGGATTTTCGGCAGTGTGCGTCAGAATTGGTTGGCAGTCATCAGCTACGACAGAGACCGAGCCTCACCCCATTCCCCAATGCTGGGGCCACCCGCCCACCATGGATACCTCGCCAGACCGTTGTCGGGACGCTGAAACCCTCGTCGCAAAAGCCCTGGACGCCCCTCTGCAAAACCTGGCACAACAGTTGCCGATCCCTCCCCAGACGCCCCAACCCATGGGCCCGTTTGCAGGAGGAAGCAACTCATGCACCGACCGACACCCCACCCGCTGGCCGTGGCGATCTTCGCCGGCCTGCTCCAGCTTCCGGCCCAGGCTGCGCTGTATGCGGTCGATACCGGCCCGTATACCCTGCCCACCGGTAAGTTCCCCGCCTGGTACCATGACAGCCATGGCCGGGTGCTCGACCTGTGCCTGACCAAGGCAGTGAGCTCCAGGGTCGCCGGTGCTCCCGGCGCGCCCTCGTACATGTGCACGCTGCTGCCCACACCCGGCGTGTTCGACGACACCCAGCCGATCGTCTTCCCCAGCAACTTCCCCGACGAAGCGTTCTGGTTCACCGCCGACGCCGCCATCGTCGATGCCGCCCGCGGCATCGACCTGACCTATGTATCGGCGATCGAGGCCGCCTTCAGCGCCGAGGAGCCGGTGGATGGCGACCAGGTCAGCTTCGCCCGGGTGCGCATCCGCGTCGATGTGCCGGTGGCCGGTACCTACACCATCACTCACCCTTACGGTGTCGATGTGTTCGAGGTGGCGGCCGGCGGGCGCCGGGCGATCAACATGACCCGCGACATCGGCATCGGCTCGCCAGGCGACTACAGCGGCGCGCTCAGGGGCGACATCGGGCCGTTCCTGCGCAGCGTCAACGGCCCCTATACCGAAACCAACCCAGGCACCGGCGCCAGCGAACGCTTCATCGGCGACCCGAACCTGGAGGAGCCGGTCACCGGCAGCCCGTTCAACACCAACTACGTGCGCATCGAAGGGCCCAACGGTATCGACCTGCGTACCGAGCTGTTCGCCATCTCCGGCAAGCTGTCCACGGTCAACCGCCCAACGCCGCTGATCCCGCTGCGCAGCACCTATTCGCGACACACCGTGAATGGCGACCTGCGCGCCCAGCAGGATGTATTCGTCATGGCCCCGCCGGCGCCCGCCACGGTCACCCTGACCAGCCAGACCCCCACCCTGGCCCTCGGCGAGGCCAATGGCACCGGTGCCTGGTACGCCCAGTCGCCACTCAACCCGACCCTGCCGCTGACCTTGCAGGTGACCGCCGACAACAGCCTGGCCATCGCCACCAGCACCCCGACCAGCGCACCGATGCCGCTGACCGACCTGGTGACCATCAGCCGCGCCGAATACAGCCTGGGCAGTGGCCAGCTGACCCTGGTGGCCAGCAGCAGCGACGAGACCAGCCCGCCGGCCCTCACCGCCCGCACCGGCAACGGTGCGTTGATCGGCAGCCTGAGCGGCAACGGCGCGGTCAAGACCCTGACCACCGGGCTCTCGCCGATCCCGCCAGCGACGGTGCAGGTCACCAGCGCCCATGGCGGCAGCGACAGCGAAGACGTGGTGCTGGTGCCATGAACAGGACACGCCTTCAAGGAGGCAGCATGAATACTTGGTCGCGTCGCGCACTCTGCGCCGCCGGTTTCACCCTCACCCTCAGCAGCGCGGCCTGGGCCGCGCTGTCGGAGGTCGATCCCGGCCCCTACACCTTCGCCACCGGGGGTTACCCCATGTGGTACAAGGACGCCAACAACCTCGCCCTGGAGCTGTGCCAGTCGCGCGCCACCAGCACCCGGTCACCGGGCGGCCCTGGCGCTCCGGCCTACATGTGCACCCTGCTGCCCGAGCCCGGGGTCTATGACGATGCCCTGCCGCTGGTGTTCCCGGACAACTGGCCACCGGAGATGTTCTGGTTCCTGGCCGAGACCGAGATCCCCCAGGTAGGCAACAGTGGCTACGAGCTGGAGGTCTACGTTGCCGGCCTTGAGGCAGCCTTCGCCGCCGAGAATCCGGTCAATGGCGACCAGCAGAGCTTCGCCCGCATCCGCATCCGCGCCTCGGTGCCGAGCACCGGCACCTACACCATCACCCACCCCTATGGGGTCGAGACGGTCAACGTGACCACGGCGGGCCGCCGGGCGATCAACATCACCCGCGACATCGGCATCGGTGCTCCCGGCAACTTCAGCGGTGCCCTGAACGGCAACCTCGGCCCGTTCCTGCGCGGTGTCGGCGGCCCCTACACCGAGGTCAACCCGGACACCGGCGCCACCGAGACCTTCGTCGGCGACCCGAACATTACCGAGGCAGTGACCGGCAGCCCGAACAACACCAACTTCGTGCGCATCCAGGGCCCGGCGGGCACCATCCAGACCAACGTCTTCACCGTCTCCGGCAAAGTCCTCGACCAGCGCCAGCAGACCCCGGCGACGCTGGAACGCGCCACCTACCAGCGCAACGCCGCGGGCACCCGCGTCGAAGTCTTCGCCAAGGCGCCGAACAGCGCCAGCCTGTGCCTGCGCAACGGCCTGGCGCTGGTCGGCTCGCCGCCTTCGCCCTGCCAGTTCAGCATGCTCGCCGACAACAACGGGTTGTTCTTCAACCAGCAACTGAGCCAGGCAGTGCCACCGTCGGTGGTGGTGGTCACCGCCAGCAGCCCGGCCGGCACCACGCGCCCGACATCGCTGTCGAGCAAGCTCAGCGATGTGGTCAAGGTGGGTACGGCACGCTATGACTGGAGTGCCAAGCGGTTGCTTATCGAGGCCCGGTCCAGCGACGAAGTCGTGGTGCCGGATTTGCTGGTCCAGGGCTTCGGACGGATGTCCAAGTCCGGTGTCCAGCAAAGCCTCACGGTCAACGACCTGGCCCAGCCGCCTGCCAGCATCACGGTCAAGTCGGCACATGGCGGTGTCGACGTGGAACCGGTGGTAGTGGTCGGCAGCGCCCCGGTGCAGGCCGAGAACCAAGCCCCCGTGGCCCAGGCCGACAGCGGTAGCACCAGTGTCGGCATACCGATCACCCTCAACCTGCTGGCCAACGACAGCGACCCGGACGGCAACGTGCCGCTGAGCATCACCGACCTCACCCAACCGGGCACCGGCCTGGGCGGCGTGGTGATGAACGGCACCACGGCAGTCACCTACACCCCACCGGCCGGGGCCACCTCGCCGCTGGTGGCGACCTTCAGCTACCGCGCGCAAGACGCCAAGGGCCTGAAGTCGCCGGTCACCACCGTGACCGTCAACGTCGCGCCGAACCGTCCACCAACCGCAGTGGCCGATAGCGCCGCCACCCTCGGCGTGCCACTGACCATCAACGCCCTGGCCAACGACACCGACCCGGAAGGCAACCTGCCACTGACCATCGCCAGCGTCACCCAGCCGACCCCGGCCGGGCGCGGCACGGTGAGCACCGACGGCAACGTGATCACCTACACGCCACCGGCCACGGTCACCGCAGCGTTCACCACCAGCTTCACCTACGTCGCCCGGGACGCGATCGGCGCCACCTCGACGCCCGGCACGGTCACGGTACAAGTATCGCCACGACCGGCCCAGGAGACCTTTGCGGTCACCGCGGCGACAGTCACGGCGCGCTCCAACAACCGCTTCAACTGGGACATCAGCGGAACGTCCTCGGTGACCACCGGTAACACCATCACGGTGCGGGTGACCACCACCAGCGGCGTGCAGACCCTGGGCACCACCACCGTGCCGGTCACCGGCCGCTGGCGCCTGTCGGTGAGCAACAGCACGACGCTGGTGCCCACCGCCGCGCCGACCGCCACGGTGACCAGCAGCCAGGGCAGCACGCGCACGGTCAACGTGGTGGTGCAGTAACCCCCGGGAGGATGCCATGAACGCCCTGTACCCGCTGCTGCTGTGCCTGGCCCTTACCGGCCAGGCTCTAGCCGACGACCTGATGGACAACGCCGACCTCGCCGCCGGCAGCGACCTGGGCGAGCCACTGGTGCTGCGCCTGCTGCCAACCGGCGCCGGCCAGGTCGCGGTGATCGAGCAACTGGGCACGAGCAACAGCGCTGCCCTCGACCAGAACGGCCAGGCCCTGCTCGGCCGGATCGTCCAGGCCGGGGGCGCGCAGGAGGCTTACATCCTGCAGGAAGGCAGCGACCTGACGGCCGCGATCAGCCAGCAGGGCCAGGGCAACGAGGCCACGATCCGCCAGAGTGGCAGCGGCAACAGCGCCGCCATCGAGCAGATCGGCAACCACAACAGCGCCACCATCGACCAGCGCGGCACGGGGCTCAACAGCGCCGTGACCCAGGCCGGCAACGGCCAGCAGGTCCACATCACCCAGTACCGCTAGGCCCTCATCGACAGATCTGGAGGCAATACCATGCACAAGCTCGCCCCTCTGAGCGCTGCCATCGTCCTGGCCCTTGCCGGCCAGGCCATGGCCGACGACAGCACTTCGACCCAGTCCCAACAGGGCAACCAGAACATCGCCGAGGTCAAGCAGACCCAGGCGCCGTTCGCCTCGGCCACGCAGAACCAGGCTGGCCACGACCACAATCACATGGCGCTGCAGGACAGCAGCACCAGCCATATCCAGCAAAACGCCACCGGCTCGTTCAACGCCGGCTACGCCGAGCAATTGTTCGAGAACGGCAGCCAGATCATCCAGCAGTCCGGCGGCAGCCTCAACGACGCCTTCGCCAGCCAGTCGGTGGGCGAGAACAACGAGGCCCTGCAGGTCCAGCAAGGCAGCGGCAACCGTTCGGTCATCTGGCAGGACACCCAGTACGGCAGCCAGGCCACCACCTTGCAGTCCGGCCATGGCAACGACGCCACGGTGGAGCAGCTGTTCGGCGGCAGCAACAACAAAAGCGTGATCATGCAGGGTGGCAGCGACAACCAGGCCGCCGCCGAGCACATGACCCACCAGAACGGCGATATCGCCATCTACCAGGAAGGCCGGCAGAACTGGGCCTACGGTGACCAGCGCGACGGCCTGGGCGGCACCATCGGCATCAACCAGTACGGCACGGGCAACTCGGTGGAGGTGTGGCAGGACAACCAGGTCGCCAGCCAAGCCAATGTCTACCAGAACGGCCAGAGCAACGAAGGCTACATCGATCAGAGTTTCGGCCAGGCCAACAGCGCAGGTCTCAGCCAGACCGGCCGTGGCAACGCCAGCTGGTCGGACCAGTTCGAGACCAACCAGGCGGTGACCAGCATTTCCCAGACGGGCAACAACAACCTGCACTTCACCTACCAGACCGGCGACAACCACAGCCTGACCATCAGCACGGTGGGCAACGCCAACAAGATCATGGCCAGCAACTGGAAGGGCGAGAAGTCTGGCGGGCAATTCGGTGTCGGTCAGCAGGCGCAGATCAACCAGGCGGGCAATGGCAACGGGGTCAACCTCACCCAGGAAGGCAACAGCCAGATCGCCCGGCTGAATCAGGATGGCAACCGCAACCAGATGGAGACCCGCCAGGCCGACAGCAACAACGAGCTGTACTTCGAGCAGAACGGCAGCGACAACCTGCTCATCGCCGACCAGCGCGGCACCGCCAACTACGCCGAGGGCCTGGCTGCGGGCAATGGCGGCAGTATCACCCTCGAGCAGTCGGGCAGTGGCAACCAGAGCTACACCTATCAGCTGTATGGCAGTGGCAACGAGGCGACCATCAAGCAGACCGATGGGGTCAACCTCGCCTACGTGACCCAGGGGGGTAATGGGAACCAGGCGTTTGTCGACCAGAGTGGGGCTAGTCAGACGGCCACTGTTACGCAGTTCGGGAATGCCAATATGGCGACTGTTACCCAGCAGTGACGGGGTTTCCCCTTGGACCGTGGCGTTGGTTCTCCCCTGGCGCTGCGGTTCCTTTTTTTCCTTGGGTTGGGTTTGGGTTCGGGTTCGGGTTCGGGTTCGGGTTCGGGTTCGGGGCGATTGTTTTGTTTTTTGTGGGCGCATTCGTAGAAGATGTCGACATTTAGTCACCCTTTCGCCTTTACGGCGACCTACTTTTGTCTTGACAAAAGTAGGCAAAACCGTTCGGCTCCGTTCATACGGCCCCTACGCTTCGCTA
>NZ_JBOBDQ010000080.1:0-19749 GCF_050586565.1 Pseudomonas sp. WC1 | reverse complement strand
CGGTGCTGCTTAGAAGGTCATTTCCTGCACGTCGTCCGGCACGATCAGCTTGCCGGCAGTCTTCGCGACGATCTCCTCGACACTCACGCCCGGCGCGGTCTCGCGCAGGATGAAGGCGCCGTTGTCGATCTCCAGGTAGGCCAGGTCGGTCAGCACCTTGCGGATGCAGCCGGCACCGGTCAGCGGCAGGCTGCACTTGGGCAGCAGCTTGGACTCGCCGTCCTTGGAGGCATGGGTCATGGTGACGATGATGTTGTCGGCGCCGGCCACCAGGTCCATGGCGCCGCCCATGCCCTTGACCAGCTTGCCGGGGATCATCCACGAGGCGATGTTGCCTTCCACGTCCACCTCGAAGGCGCCGAGCACGGTGAGGTCGACATGGCCGCCACGGATCATGGCGAAGGATTGCGCCGAATCGAAGATCGACGCGCCACGGCGGGCGGTAACCGTCTGCTTGCCGGCGTTGATCATGTCGGCGTCGATGGTGGCTTCGCTGGGGAACTCGCCCATGCCCAGCAGGCCGTTCTCCGACTGCAGCATCACTTCCATGCCGTCGGGCACGTAGTTGGCCACCAGGGTGGGGATGCCGATGCCGAGGTTGACGTAGTAGCCGTCCTTGAGTTCACGGGCGACGCGTTGCGCCATTTGTTCGCGGGTCAATGCCATGGTCAGGATCTCTTTGTTGTTCTTGAGGGCGGCGCTCAGGCCTTGACGGTGCGCTTTTCGATGCGCTTCTCGAAGGTGCCGACGATGACCCGGTCGACATAGATGCCCGGGGTGTGGATCTCGCTGGGCAGCAGCACGCCGGGCTCGACGATCTCTTCGACCTCGACCACGGTGATCTTGCCGGCGGTGGCGGCCAGCGGGTTGAAGTTCTGCGCGGTGTTGCGGTACACCACGTTGCCGTAGTGGTCGGCCTTCCAGCCTTTGACGATGGCGAAGTCGCCGGTGATGGACTCTTCGAGGATGTACTTGCGGCCGTTGAACTCGCGTACTTCCTTGCCTTCGGCAACCGGGGTGCCGTAGCCGGTGGCGGTAAAGAAGGCTGGGATGCCGGCGCCGCCGGCGCGCATCTTCTCGGCCAGGGTGCCTTGCGGGGTGAGCTCCACTTCCAGTTCGCCGCTGAGCAGCTGGCGCTCGAACTCGGCGTTCTCGCCGACGTAGGAGGCGATCATCTTGCGGATCTGCCGGTCCTCGAGCAGCACGCCGAGGCCGAAGCCATCGACGCCGCAGTTGTTGGAGACCACGGTCAGGCCCTTGACGCCGCGGCGCTTGATTTCGGCGATGAGGTTCTCGGGGATGCCGCACAGGCCAAAGCCGCCGGCCAGCACGGTCATGTCGTCGGTCAGGCCCGCCAGGGCCTCTTCATAAGTTGCTACACGCTTGTCCAGTCCGGCCATGCTCAGTCGCCTTTTGTAGTTGTTGGAACCGTACGGTCATCTTCACTGTAGTCGACTGATTTGTTAATTTTGTTTTCGTCATCGATTGATAACTTTTCCAAAACAAAGGGCCCGCCTCTCATGAACGTCAAGCAGCTGCGTGCCTTCGTTACCGTGGCCAAGTACCAGAGCTTCGCCCAGGCCGGCGTGCACCTGCACGTGTCGCAACCGGCCCTGAGCCTGACCATCAAGGCCCTGGAGGACAACCTCGGCGGCGCCCTGCTCACCCGCACCACCCGCAGCGTCAGCCTGACCCCTGAGGGCGAGGTACTGCTGCCCCTGGCCAGGCGCCTGCTCGCCGACTGGGACGATACCGAGGAGATGCTGCGCCAGCGCTTCACCCTGCAACTGGGTCGGGTGTCGGTGGCGGCCATGCCGGCCTTCGCCGGCAACCTGCTGCCACGGTCGCTGAAGGTGTTTCGCCAACGCTACCCCAAGGTCAATGTCACCGTGCACGACGTGATCAACGAGCAGGTGCTGGAACTGGTGCGCCATCGCCGCGTCGAACTGGGCATCGGCTTCGAGCCTGAAAGCAGCGAGGCGCTGCGCTTCCACCCGCTGTACATGGACCGCTTCGTCGCCGTGGTGCCGGCCGACTCGCCCCTTGCCCAGCAGCCCCAGGTGCGTTGGCAGGAGCTGCTGGCCGAGGACTTCATCGCCCTGCAGCGGCCATCGGCGGTGCGCCTGCTGCTCGAACAGCACCTGGCCGCCAACCATGGCAAGCTGGCGGTGGCCTTCGAGAGCCATCAGCTGTCGACCATCGGCCGCATGGTCGCCAGTGGCCTGGGGGTCAGCGCGGTGCCGGCCCTGTGCATCGAGCAGATGCAAGAGCTCGGCGCCCGTTGCGTGCCGCTGGTCGAACCCACCGTGGAGCGGCGCATCGGTGTGATCGCCCTGGGCGATCACAAGCTGTCCAAGGCCGCCGAGGCGCTGCTCGATGTACTGCTGACCCATACCCACCCACAGGAGGTGACATGCGTTACGTGAATCTGGCGGGCTCCCGCGTTCCGGCCATCGGCCAGGGCACCTGGTACATGGGCGAGGACCCGGGCCGCAGGGCCGCCGAGGTGGCGGCCCTGCAACAAGGCATCGACCTGGGCCTGAGCCTGATCGACACGGCGGAAATGTACGCCGAAGGCGGCGCCGAGCAGGTGGTCGGCCAGGCCATCGCCGGGCGCCGCGACCAGGTGCTTCTGGTCAGCAAGGTCTATCCGCACAATGCCAGCCGACGCGGTGTACCGGCCGCCTGCGAGCGCAGCCTCCAGCGCCTGGGCACCGACTGCATCGACTTGTACCTGCTGCACTGGCGCGGCCAGTACCCGCTGGACGAGACTGTGGAAGCCTTCGAGCGGCTGATCGAGCAGGGCAAGATTCGCCGCTGGGGCGTGTCCAATTTCGACCTCGACGACTTGCGCGAACTGGATAACAGCGCCTGCGCCACCAACCAGGTGCTGTACAACCCGGCTGAGCGTGGTATCGAGTTCGACCTGCTGCCGTGGAGCCGCGAGCAGGGCTTGCCGACCATGGCCTACTGCCCGTTGGCCCAGGCCGGACGCTTGCTGCGCCACCCGGTGATGGCGCAGATCGCCGAACGCCATGGCGCCACGCCGGCACAAGTGAGCCTGGCCTGGGTCACGCGTAATGATGGGGTGATCGCGATCCCCAAGGCGGTGGATCCGCAGCATGTGCGCTTGAATGCGGCGGCGGCCGACCTGGTGCTTGCCGAAGAGGACCTGCAAGCCATCGAGCAGGCGTTCCCGGCTCCGACACGCAAGCAGCGACTGGCGATGGTCTGAGCTGCCTGCACCAGGGGCCGCGCTGCGGCCCTATCGCCGGCAAGCCGGCTCCCACACCGACCGCGCCGCCTTCAAGCCAAACGCTATTTCTAGTGAAAGTCCCGGCTGCGCACATCCAGCCCCTGCAACAGTGGGCTGATATCTTCCAGGCGCCGGGCGATCAGGTGCCGTACCCCGCTCTCCTGCTCCAGCCGCCCGCTCACCTTGAGCAACTTCGAACCTACCAGTTCGCGCCGTTGGCGCTCGGCCAGGTCGCGCCAGACCACCACGTTGACCATGCCATGCTCGTCCTCAAGGGTGACGAAGGTCACGCCACTGGCGGTCTGTGGTCGCTGGCGCCCGACCACGATGCCGGCGACGGCGATGCTGTCGCCATGCTCGACCCCTGCCAGCTCCCTTGAACTGCGACACCCCAGCGCGCGCAAGCGTGTCCGTAGCAGGGTCAGGGGATGCGGCCCGAGGGTGGTGCCCAGGGTGCCGTAGTCGGCTGCCAGATCTTCGGCAATGCTTGGTGTAGGCAAGGCCACCGCCTGTTCAAGTGTCGATTCGACTTCGGCGAACAACGGCAGCTGCGCCTGCACCGCCGCCACCTGCCAGCGCGCCTGGTGGCGGTCGCCGGCCAACCCGCGCAATGCCCCGGCGTCGGCCAGGCGTGCCCGGGCCCGGCCATCAAGCCCGACGCGCAGGCACAAGTCCTCGACATCCCGCCAGGGGCGTAGCGCCCTCGCCTGCTCCAGGCGCCGGGCATCGTCCTCGCTGAAGCCGCGGATCTGGCGCAGGCCCAGGCGGATGGCCAGTTCGTTCTCGCCCAGTGCCTCCAGGGTGCAATCCCACTCGCTATGGAACACATCCACCGGGCGCACTTCGATGCCCTGGCGGCGCGCCTCCTGCAGCAACTGGTCGGGGCTGTAGAAGCCCATCGGCCAACTGTTGACCAGCGCACAGGTGAAGATCGCCGGCTCATGGCACTTGAGCCAGCTGCTGGCGTAGCACAAAAGGGCAAAGCTGGCAGCGTGGGACTCGGGGAAGCCGTAGCTGCCAAAACCCTTGATCTGCTCGAAGATACGCTCGGCAAAGGCCAGCTCGTAGCCATTGCGCAGCATGCCCGCGATCAGCCGCTCGCGATGCGGCTCCAGGCCGCCATGGCGCTTCCAGGCGGCCATGCTGCGGCGCAACTGGTCGGCTTCGCCCGGGCTATAGTCGGCGGCGACCATGGCCAGCTCCATCACCTGCTCCTGGAACAGCGGCACGCCCAGGGTGCGCTCGAAGACGGCCTGCAGCTCTGCCGAAGGATAGGTGACCGGCTCCTGCTTCAACCGGCGGCGCAGGTACGGGTGAACCATGTCGCCCTGGATCGGCCCGGGGCGCACGATGGCCACCTCGATCACCAGGTCGTAGAACTTCTCCGGCTTGAGCCGGGGCAGCATGGCCATCTGCGCCCGCGACTCGATCTGGAACACGCCCATGGTCTCGGCGCGGCCGATCATGGCGTAGGTGGCCGGGTCTTCCTTGGGCAGCGTCGCCAGGGTGTACGCCTGCCCACGGTGTCGGGCGATCAGGTCGAAGCAGCGGCGCAGCGCGCTAAGCATGCCCAGCGCCAGCACGTCGACCTTGAGCAGGCCGACCATGTCCAGGTCGTCCTTGTCCCACTGGATCACCGTGCGCTCGGCCATCGCCGCGTTCTCCACCGGCACCAGCTGGTCCAGCGGCTGCTCGGAGATGACGAAGCCCCCGGGGTGCTGCGACAGGTGTCGGGGAAAGCCGATCAGCTCCCCCGCCAGCACCAGGATGCGCCGCAGCGACGGGCTGTGCGCATCGAACCCGGCCTCGGCCAGGCGAGCGGCATCAGGGATGCGGTCGCTCCAGCGCCCGCAGCACTTGGCCAGGGCGTCCACCTGGTCGGCCGGCAGGCCGAGCACCCGCGCCACGTCGCGCACCGCGCCGGCGGCATGGTAGCTGCTGACCACCGCGGTGAGCGCGGCACGGTGCCGGCCGTAGCGCTGGAACACGTACTGGATCACCTCTTCACGGCGCTCGTGCTCGAAATCCACATCGATGTCCGGCGGCTCGTTGCGCTCGCGGGAAAGGAAGCGCTCGAACAGCAGGCGGTGTTCCATGGGATCGAGCTCGGTGATGCCGAGGACGAAGCACACCACCGAGTTGGCCGCCGAGCCTCGCCCCTGGCAGAGGATGCGCTGGCGGCGGGCGAAGGCGACGATGTCGTGGACGGTGAGGAAGTAACTCTCGTAGCCCAGTTCCTCGATCAGCGCCAGCTCCCGCTCCAGCACCGCGTGGACCTGGTCGCTCGGGCCCTGGGGCCAGCGCTCGGGCAACCCTCGCCGGCACAGCTCGCGCAGCCAGCTGGCCGGGGTCTGCCCCTCGGGCACCAGTTCCCGTGGGTACTGGTAGTTCAGCTGGGACAGATCAAAGGTGCAGCGCTCGGCAACCTGCAGGGTCTGCGCCAGCAGATCGTCGGGGTACAGCTCGTGCAACTGGTCGGGCGACCTCAGGTGACGCTCGCCATTGGCGAACAGAAAGCGCCCCGCCTCGGCGACCGCGCAATGTTCGCGGATGGCGGTCATGCAGTCCTGCAGCGCCCGCCGTCCGCGCACGTGCATGTGCACATCGCCGCAGGCCACCAACGGAAGATCGAGCCGCGCCCCCAGCGCGCGCAGGTGGGCCAGGCGCTGAGCGTCGTCGGCCCCGCGGTGCAGATGCACCGCCAGCCACAGGCGCCCGTCGAACAGGGGCTGCAGCCAGGCCCCGGCGCTGTCGTCCGGCTCGGCCACCCACAGCGCCAGCAAGCCCTGGTGATGGGCCTCGAGGTCCTCGACGAGCAACTGGTAGCTGCCCTTCTGCGAGCGCCGCCGGGCGCGGGTGATCAAGGCGCAGAGGTTTTGGTAGCCAGCAAGGTCCTGTGCCAGCAGGACCAGCTTCGCCCCCTGGTGCACCCGCACCTCGCTGCCGACGATCAACCGCACCTGATGCTGCTTTGCCGCCTGCCAGGCCCGGACGATGCCCGCCAGGGTGCATTCGTCGGTGATCGCCAGGGCCTGGTAACCCTGCTCGCGGGCGCGGCGGAACAGCTCGTCGGCACTGGAGGCACCACGCTGGAAACTGAAGTTCGACAGGCAGTGCAGCTCGGCGTAGCCGGGGGCGCTCATGCGAACCAGCCTTGCAGCCACAACGGCCCCGGCGCCGCGAGGTCGCGGAAGGCCCAGCCGCGCAGGCCATCACGGGTTTCGATGCGGTAGTAGTCGCGCCGCACATCACCACCGTCCCACCAGCCGGACTCGATGCGCTCGGCCTGCCCGAGCAGTTGCAGGCCGGTCTCGGACAGCGCCTGAGGCACCGGCAGCAACCAGCCGGGACGCCGACCGGGGGCCATCACCAAATGGCCCTGCCCACCCTGCTCCACCCCTTGCCAGGCGCACTCGGGGCGATGATCGGCCTCGGCGCGCAAGCCCTTGACCGCGTCATCGCCCAGCCGCGCGCGCAGGCGCTCGCGCAGCTGGTCCCAGGGCTGAGCCTGTTGCGCACGCGGGTCGAACAGCGCCTGGTGCTGGGGCACGAACGGTGGCAGGTCGGCGGCCAGCAGCCGCAGGTTGCGCACCGGCGCCGGGATGCGCAGCGGCTCAAGGCGGCCACGGGCAAGCTCGAACAAGAGCGAGACGTCGCGCTCGGCAGCCAACAGGCCGACCTTGAGCACGGTGTCCGCGCCTTCGGCATGCTCCAGGTGCAGTTCGAAACGCTGCACGCCACAGTCACGCCCGGCGAGAAATGCCGCCAGGTCGTAAATGAGACGACGCAGGGGGAAAAGCAGGGCCTGGTGTGATTCGACGTCGAAGTTCAGCTCCAGCCGCGCCTCGAAACGGTCGGGCGGCTGGTAGAAACCCAGCCCCAGGCTGCGCAAACCAAGCAGTTGGTCCAGGTGCAACTGCACCTGGGCACTGAAGCGCCTGGCCAAGGCATCACGGGGCAGCGCCAGCACCTGTCCGAGGCGGCGCAGGCCCATGCGGATGAAGGCTTCGGCTGCCTCACTGGGCAGGCCGACACGCTCGACGGGCATGTCGAGCAAGGCAGCGCGGGTCGCCTGCGGGCAAGTCAGTGCCAGGCCATCGTGACCGTTGGCGAGCATTCTCGCCGCCACCGGGTTGCTGGCCACGACGATACGCTGGCGCAAGCCGAGTGCCGCCAGTTCCTGGCGCAGGCGCGCCTCGAACGACGGCCACGGGCCGAACAGCTGCAGACTCGAGCCTACCTCCAGCAGCAGCGCACGGGGATAGTGCAGGCTGACCTGGGCGCTGAAACGGTAGGCCCAGGCCGCGAGCAGCTGCTGCAACTGCTCGAGACGCGCCGGCTCGACCTCGACGCAGGTGAAACCGTCGGCCAGGGCGCGGGCGGCGGTCAGGGCCTGCCCGGCACGCAGGCCCAGCGCACTGGCCGCCGGGTTGACCGCCCGCAGCACGCGGCGCTGGGGCGGCCCGCCGAGCAGCACCAGCGGCGCCTCGGGGTCGTCACGTTCGCGCAGGACAGTGTCCAGCGCCAGCTGGGGTAACAGGATGCAGGCCCAGAGCATGGTGCATCACCCCTGCCCAGGGCAGGCGATGGGTGCGGCAGGTGGCAGGCCACCCCGGCACTTGAGCACGCGCCATTGTGCCGGGCGCAGGTCGAGGGCGATGCGCAGGGCGGCAGGCGATGGGTTCAGCGCGGCCTGCCGCGGACGACAGGCGAATGCCAGCGCGTTGCCGGTTTCCGCGGCCACTTGCAAACGCCGCAGCGCCCGATCATCGGCACGCTCCGGCCAACACAACACCGCCGCGCAACTGCCCGAGCGCAGGCACTGCTCGGCTGCCCACAGGGCATCGCCGGCCTCGGCGTCAACCTGCACCAGCCAGCGCAGGTCCACCCCGGCGGCCTGCCAGGCCGGCGCATAAGGGATGAACGGCGGCGCCACCAGCACCACCCTCTGCCCTTCCCCGCTCAGCCGGGCGAGCGTGGGCCAGAGCAACTGCAACTCACCGCAGCCGGGGCTGGCCAGCAGCAGCTCGCTGAGCGACGCCGCCGGCCAACCGCCTTCCGGCAGCCGACCATCGAGGGCGGCATGCCCGGTGGGCTGCAGGCCCTGCGGACGCGCCTGGGCCTGCCGCCCACGCCATACCTGGCGCTGATCGAGCAGCCGGTCGAGTTCGACCACCGCGCCCATCAGTCACGCCTCAGCAAGCCGCAGAACACGCCTTCGATGAAGAACTCGCGCTCGGGGCTCACGTCGATGGGGGCATAGGCCGGGTTGCGCGGCAGCAGCCGATAGCCGTCGCGGGTGCGCTGCAGGCGCTTGATGGTCACCTCGCCGTCGAGCCGGGCGACCACGATCTGCCCGTCGCGGGCCTCGCCCTGCTGGCGAATGCCGACCAGGTCGCCATCGAAGATGCCGTCGTCGACCATCGAGTTGCCGCGCACCTTGAGCAGGTAGTCGGGGGTACGCCGAAACAGGCTGGGGTCGAGCAGCAACTGCTCGTGGATGTCGAGGTCGGGCCCGATCGGCGCACCGGCGGCGACCTGGCCGAGCACCGGCACTTCGAGGATCTCGGGCCGACGCAACGGCTCGGCCAGGCGGATACCCCGCGCCTGGTTGGGCGTGACGTCGATGAAGCCGCCCTGGCTCAGGGCGGTGATGTGCTTGCGCGCCACGCTGCGCGAAGCGAAACCGAAGCGCTCGGCGATGTCGGCCAGCGACGGCGGCTGGCCTTGATCGGTGATGCGCTCGCGGATGAATTCGAGGATGGCGCGGCGTTTGGGGGATAAATTGTCCATGGAGCACATTTGTACTCTTTTCCACAAAAACTGAACAGCCCCCTTCGTCGGCCGCCTGGATGTCGCCTATTTACCGACTATCTAAGGCACTACGCTTGGGGCTTGCTGTTTGATCGGCAGTTCAATGGTGAAGACCGTGCCCTCTCCAACCTGACTACGGACGGATATATGCCCGCTGTGTTTTTTTATAATGCCGTAGGACAGAGAGAGCCCTAACCCGGTCCCCTGGCCAACAGGCTTGGTCGTAAAGAACGGATCGAAGACCTTCTGCAGATGCTCCGGCGCAATTCCTGACCCCGTATCCGCTACCTCGATCCAGACACTGGCGTCCAGCTGGCCGGTGCTCAAGGTGATGGTACCGCGCTCAGAGCCCATCGCCTGTGCCGCGTTGACCAGCAGGTTGAGAATCACCTGGTTGATCTGCGACGGCAGGCACTCGACATCGGGCAACGGCTGGTACCGCTTGATCACATCGGCCTTGTACTTGAGCTCGCTGGCGACGATGTTCACCGTGGAGTCAATGCCCTGCAACAAGTTGGCCGATTGCCACTGCCGCGCACTGTCGACGCGCGAAAAGTCCTTGAGGTCCTTGACGATCTGCGCAACGCGGCCAATCCCTTCCTTGGACTCCTTGATCAGCACAGGAATGTCTTCCCTCAGGAAATCCAGTTCGGTCTGCTCGCGCAGCCTCTGCAATGCCGCGCTGACTTCACTGGCGCCCAGGCCCTGCTCGGCATGGCGATAGGCATCAAGCATCGTCGCCAGTTGCTGGAAATACCCCTCCAGGGTACCGAGATTGGATGACACAAACCCGATCGGGTTGTTGATCTCATGCGCTACGCCGGCAGCCATCTGGCCCAACGATGCAAGCTTTTCCGACTGCACAAGCTGGCTTTCCAGTTGCTTGCGCTCGTCGATTTCACGCTGCAGTGCCTCGCTGGCATGCTTCAGCTCATGGGTGCGCTGCTCAACCCGCTGTTCGAGCTGGTGCATTTTCAATGAGGCGCGCTGGGTCATTTCCCATTTGGTCAACAAGGTGCTGGCCATCTGCTGGACCTCGATGTTGTCGAAGGGTTTTTTCAGGATCAGCAAACGGTCGTGGGCGCGCAGTCGGTCGAGCAGTTCGTCCCAGGAGTAATCCGAATATGCGGTGCACACCACCACCTGCAACTGGGGGTCCTCCTGCCACAGGTGCTCGATAGTTTTGGCGCCATCCCAGCCATCTGGCATACGCATGTCGACAAAAGCCAGCGCATAGGGCTTCTGGGCCTGCAGCGCGCGCTTAAGCAAACCGAGGCCTTCCTCGCCACCGTAGGCCGAGTCGAGTTCGAACACCGGTCCTTCCTGCTTGGCCGGTTCGCCGAACAACAGCGCCTCCATCTCGTCGAGTTCGGCGTTCTTCAGCCTGATCGGGGCCAGGACTTTGCGAAAGTCTTCGTGGATCGAAGGCATGTCGTCGATCAGCAGAATGCGGCGATTGGCCAGGTCACTCATGCAGGCTCCGTTACCGCGATCAGCGGAATTCGCAGGGTGAAAAGCGCCCCCAGGCCTGGGCCATCGCTATGAGCCGTCAAATGGCCGTTCATCTCGATGGCAGCCAGGGCGCAACTATGCAAACCGAATCCGTGCCCATCCTTGCGGGTGGTGAAGCCGTGGGCAAAAATCTTCTGCAGGTTTTCCGGGATGATGCCTTCGCCTTCATCCAGCACGCTCATCTCCAGGAATTCACCCTCGATGATCCTTGTCTTGAGCGTCATGGTCCGATGTTCGTTGCCCAGACCCGACATGGCGTATTTTGCGTTGCTGATGAGATTGATCAGGATCAACAGCAGCCGATGTCGGTCACCCATTACCTGCGGTACATCGCCGAAGTCGCGCAACACCGACACCTGATGCCGAGTCAGCGCCCCCGCGTTCATGCGTAGTGCGTCCTCGATCAGCTCGTGGATTGACAGCGGCTCGGGCACGCTCTTGGCACCGGCGTAGGATTGCTGGGTGGCCACCACCTCCTTGATATGGTCGACGCTCTTGTTCATCCTCTCCAGCTCGACCACGATGCCGCGCTGCTCCTGGGTAATAGCCTCGGCCACCTGGTTGAGATAGCCGGGAAGCAACTTGCCCTTGGGGTCCTCGGTGATGAATCGGCCCAGGTCATCGGCATGTTCATCGATCAGTTGCACAGCCCTGCCCAAGCCCGTGGTCTTGCTGCTGCGCAGAATGCGGGCAATCAGTTCGCAGGAGGTGTTCACACTGTTCAGTACGTTGCCCACGTTGTGCAGCACATTGGTGGCGATCTCCGCCATGCCAGCCTGGCGCGCGGCGCTGAACAGCTCACTCTGGGCGTTCCTGAGCTCCCGGGTGCGGTCCTCGACCCGTTGTTCCAGGACTTCGTTGGCGGCCTGCAAGGCGCTGTTGACCCGTCGCACTTCTGCGAAGCTTCGCAACAGCATCATGGCCAGACCCACCACGGACAGTGCCAGCAGGCCCGACAGCCACAAGGTATACAAGTGATACCTGCGATCGCTCTTCTCGACCTGCTGCTGATCGTGGTCCAGCAGACTGGTCAGGCTGTCCAGCCGCTCGGCTACGGGAATTGCCTCGATGTCTTCGAGCAGTCGGTTGACGATGGGCTGCTCACGCAGAATCAATGCCACATGGCTACTCAGCAGCCTCACAGGCGTCTGAAACTCCTCCGGCAGGTTCTGCACGTTGACGGCTAATGCACCCAACCCGACTTCAATCTCTGCGGCCTTGTCCGCAGAGGTTACCTGGGCGAATTCCAGAGCGCTGAGCAACAGGTCGTAAGTGTCGGTGGCAAAATCGTGCACTTCCTTCCGATCGGGGTCGGGCACCTTGCCCAATTGGGCCTGCACGCTGTCTTCGGCCGCGGGCAGGAACGCCAGCGAATTGCGCAGCAGCGCATTGTGCGACTTGAATTGCTCCACCAGCCGCGCCTTTTCTCCCAGCGACGCGAGGAAACCATCATGAGCAACGCGCCACTGGCCCGAGTCGTTGCGCCCCTGATCTGCCTCCTGGCTGTCGAAGCGTGCCCATAGCCGCTTCATCTCCTTGAGTGGTGCTACCAGCGGGTCGTAGTCGTGGGCAAGGGCCACGCGGGCCTTGAGCATCTCGTTTTCCCACAGGGCATCCTGCTGCTTGAGCTGACGGATCAGGTCGCGGGACTCGTTGTAGGCTTGGGTCAGCTCCGAACCGGAATTGAGATACAGGAACCCCAGCGTGGCGGAAAGCGTCAGGACCACGCCACTGAGCAACAGCAGGCTGCCACGCCGTGTGATCGTTTTCATGGTGTGTCTGTCCCTGCCCTGTCACCGGTGAGGGTCTTGAGGAACAGCACGATCAAGGCCCGGTCCTCCTCACTTGGCACACGCCCCAGCTGGTACTGGAACATGACCTCGACCGCGCGCTCGAGCGTGGGCGCCGCACCATCATGAAAGTAGGGCGCGGTCATCGCCACGTTGCGCAGGCTCGGTACCTTGAAGACGCTCCGGTCGGCTTCATCGCCGGTGACGTTGAAGCGGCCCTGGTCCGCGGCTGTGGGATTGCCGCGGTCAGCGAGATAATCGCCGAAGACGCCAAATTTCTGGAACATGTTGCCGCCAATGTTCACGCCCTGGTGGCACGCGATGCAGCCATAGTCCTTGAAACGCTCGTAGCCGTATTTTTCTTGCCGGGTAAGCGCCTCGGTGTTGCCCTGCAGGTAGCGGTCGAACCGCGAGCCGGGTGTCAGCAAGGTCCGTTCATAGTTGGCAAGGGCGTCAAGGATGTTGGCCTTCGTCACGGCATCGGCATAGGCATTGATGAACGCATGGCGGTAGCGGTCGTCGCTGGCGATGCGTTGCACGATCACCCCCCAATCCCCACCCATCTCATGGGCACTGGTGATCACGGTATTGCCTTGCTCCTCGAGCGACTCGACCCGGCCATCCCAGAATTGACGGAAATTGAGGCTGGCATTGAACACCGTCGGGGTGTTCAGCGACAGTGGCTGACCATCGGCCCCTATCGAAAACGCCCTATCGTCGGCCCCGTACTTATCGGGACGATGACAACTGGCACACGAAAGGCTGCTGTTGAGCGACAGCCGCACGTCGTTGAACAACTGGCGCCCTAATTCGACACGCTCAGGCTCCAGTGTCGGAATCGGCGGCAGAGGCTTGAGGGGCTCATCCAGAGGCTCGGCCCCGGCGCCCGCACACAGGCAGAGCATCACCAGCAAGCGCCAGCAGCCTCGGGATCGCGCATAACGCCAGCTGATGTGGGAATGGCGACAGGTATTGGGCTCGATCATCCGGGAAGTCCTTTATCCCTTGGCTGACAAGTGCACAAAAGGGTGCCCCCATCAGATTAGATGCCGTTGGTACTCTTTGCCTGCCATTCACCCGGCATTCCTGCAACGCCCATGGCGTAAAAAATGATCTAGCCTTTGCCTTGGCGCGCTTCGGTGATGCGCGTCCATGGACCGACTGGGAGAGGCCCGCCATGGAAGCGCAACCCACTCTGAACCCAACGTATCGGCCGACCGTGTTGCTCGTCGACGATGAGGAGCCGATTCTCAATAGCCTGCGCCGGCTATTGCGTGGCCAACCCTATGACCTGCTGTTGGCAACCAGCGGCGAACAGGCGCTGGCGCTGATGGCCGAACACCCAGCGGACCTGGTTATGAGCGATGCGCGGATGCCGGGCATGGACGGCGCCACCTTGCTCGCGCAGGTTCACCAGCGCCACCCGGCTTCCGTCAGGATCATGCTCACCGGGTATGCAGACCCAGGCGCCATCATCAAGGCTGTCAACGACGGGCGTATCCATCGTTACATCAGCAAGCCCTGGAACGACGACGAAATGCTGCTGACCTTGCGCCAGGCCCTGGAGCACCAGCGTATCGAACGAGAGCGCCAAAGCCTGGAATTACTTGCACGCAAGCAGAATGCCCAGTTGAGGCTGCTCAACATCAACCTGGAAAAACGCGTGGCGGCGCGTACCGCCGAACTGCAACAGACCGCCGACATGCTGGACCTGGCCTATGAGGAACTGAAACACAGCTACGTCACTGGCACCGAAGTGTTCTCGATGCTGGCCAACCTGCGCCTGCCGCCAGCCAAGCAGACCAACCGGCAAATCATCGATCTGGTGCGCGGCTATTGCCAGGCCCACGCCCTGGACGAAGCGACCAGCCGCGACCTTGCCATGGCTGCCGCGCTGTACAACGTCGGCAAGCTGAGTTGGCCGGACAGCATGATGGTCGCCCCATCGGACCTGCTCAAACACAGCGAGCGCTATCGCGACTACCCCCGTCAAAGCGAATCATTGCTGATGACCCTGGAGCCTATGAAAGATGCTGCGCGCTTGATCCTGCATCATCAGGAACATTGGGACGGCAGCGGTTTCCCGGACCGTCTCAAAGGTGAGTGCATCCCGTTTGGCGCCCGCCTGCTCAAACTGGTCGTGGATTTCGTCGAACTGCAGCGAGGCCTGGTACTCGAACGGCAGATGAACAGCGACGAGGCCTTGCTCTACCTGCGCAAATATTCGGGCCGCTTGTATGACCCGGCACTGCTGGAGGATTTCGTCATTGTCTGTGCGACATTTGTCAATGATCTAAGCCTCGCGGACCCCGAAGTCCAAGCCTGCACCACCCATGAACTGGCCGCCGGGATGGTGCTGGCACGCAACCTGAACGCTGACAACGGCATGTTACTGCTCAACGCCGGAAAGGTATTGAGCGCCGCGCTTGTGGAAAAATTGATAGCGTTTGAAGCCATGGAGCACGGTCAGTACACGGTATTCGTCAAAGTGCCACAGGTGAGCGCATGACGTCTCCCGAGCGTTGTACAAAAAGTGCCTGGAGTTGAAGTCAGGCTCCCATGAGAAAGTTGGCCTTTGGGGTAATGCCGGGCTGCAGCTTTCCCAGCGAGCGCACGTTCAGTTGGATGGCTGCTCAATAACGAATGGACAAGGCGATCGCCTCGTTTGGCGTCTGGTGTTTCTCCAGCAGGCCGAGCACGTCCTTCTTCAGTTGCGCCTGCTTGTCGATCAGCGACAGGTCGCGGAACTTGTAGTCCAGGTCGGCATAGCTTTCCGACACACCGGCATTGAGGTGATTCTTGCCGAAGGTGTGCACGATGTGCTTGGACTTCCAGATGTCGTATTGGCTGAACACCTGGTCCGCTGGCAGGTGTTTGGCGACCGAGAACGGCAGTCGGGTCAGCAGGCAGTAGTTCATCTTGTACTTGTGGAACTGGTAGTGCTCCAGGGAATGGACGAACGACACGTACCAGATGTAGGTGGCGATCACTTCGATGTTGAAAGCCTTGTCATTGGCCGGGCACGGCAGGTTGACATAGCGGCACAGCTCGGCGACCCAGTTGTTGATATAGGGTTCGGAACCGTCGCGCAGCAGGTCGTCGTAACTGGTCGTGACGAACTTCAGCACCGCCGCGTAGTAGTCGCGGTATTGGGCATTGAGCGCGTGCTGGCCATTGAGGTACTGGTCGAACGGGATGGCGAACTTGATCTCGAATTTCTGGGTCAGCGCCTGGTCTTCGGTGTCGCGCTTGTTGTACATGTTCAGGGCGTTTTCATAACCGACCTTGTAGAAGGTCTGCGCCGAGTAGTAGCCGATGCAGCTGTAGAGGAACTTGTCGGCGATACCGGTGGTTTCGCGCAACGACAGCGGCGATTCCTTGAACTGGTGATTGAGCATCAGGATATAGGCGGTGTGCGGATCCATCAGCTTGTGGAAGTTGGAATCCTTGGGCACCAGGTTGAACAGGAATGCCGCGCCCATTTCGGCGAAGAACAGGTGGTGGTGCAGGTGCGCGCCGAGGATGAAGAACACCATGGTGTTCGACATGAAGTACACCTTGGCCAGGTCCCAGTGCGGCTCGCCCGGGCCGACGCTGAAGCCGTCGCGCAGGGTAATGCGCATGCTGTCGGTGGCGAAGTCCTGGGCGATGGAGATGCTGGCCACGTCGAACACCGAACTGGACAGGCGGATCTCGCGGGTGAAATCACGCATGTCGAAGGTCGATACGCCATCGACCGTCTGCAGGTAGTGGGTGATCTGCGACGACATCAGGAAGACTTTCAGGTCCTCGTCGGAAATCGCCGTCGGTTGCGGGAACTGGCCCAGCGGCACTTTGTAGTAGTCGCGGTTGGCCTTGATGATCGACTGGATATAGTTGTGGTAGACCTTGTCTTTCCTCCAGCGATAGACCAGTTCGGCGGGCAGTTTCTTGGGGATGTAGCCCATGTGGTAGTCAGTGCCCGGGATCGGCGTGCTCTCCATCGAGATGGAGTCACGATTGTAGTGGCGATAGCCAAAGTAGCGAGGCAGCAGCCACTTCAGCTGGACCCACTTCCAGGCCAGGAAACTGGCGCTGAGGTTAATCGCGTACAACGACAGCAGCAACGGCACGAACTTCACGTAATACAGGCCGATGTACACATGCTTCAATGGCTCGGCCCGGGTCTTGCTCATCAACAGGATCACGGGGCTGACGGTGATGAAAAACGCCAGCAGGATAACTTCCAACATGCTTCAGACTCCTTGTTCGATCGCTTTGTTCTTTTTGCGGCTTGCGCCGTAGCTGTACAGGCAGGCGCCTGTGAAAATCACATTGACGACGCTCCAGGCGAGCGCGGCGTCGGGGCTGTACCAGGTCGTCAGGTCGAAGGCCGGCAGGTTCATCAGCGGGGTGTCGCCGGCGATGGTGCGCACGAACAGGTAGAAGCCGAAGGTGTAGGCGCGGGCCTGGAAATACAGGTCGGTGCGGCGCAGGAGCAAGGCGTAGGCCACCGGCGCCAGCAACAGCGGCAGTGCATAGCCGAAGGTGGTGATCCGTGCCGAGTACAGGAAGCACAGGTTCCAGGTGGTGTACAGGTAGGGCCAGTAGGCAGGGACGCGCACCACGAAATCGTGATGACGGCCAGAGATCTCCCAGTGCTGGCGCGAGTACGGCAGACTCAGGATCAGGCCCACGGCGGCGACGATGTTGAGGACGTTGCCGGTTTGCCAGTCGATCACCGAGGCTTCAATGATGTTGAGCACGATCACCACGTAGATGAGCTTGTAGATGAAACCCTCGATTTTCGGCCTGTACCTGGCATACGCCAGGAAGCACATGGGCAGCAGCACGCTGATGGTCTTGATGCGCATGAACAGGTTGGCGTTCGGCACCAGCAACGCCGGCAGCGACAGCACGAAGAACGTCAGGCCCACCAGGCGGTAGCGCCTGAACAGCTCGGCGACCAACAGCAAGACCGCGAAAAGAACCAGCATCAACAACAAGGTGTTCGGCATGAGGTGTTCCCTACTCATTCATGGATCGACGTGGGGCAGACGCAACTGGCGGGCACGGCAAAGCCTGCCGCGCGCGGTGCCTGCCACAGGCCTGGGGCCGTGGAGCAATGGACGGACGACGTGGGTGTCAGGTGTTTGCCAAGAGGGCCGCGGCGCGGCCTGGTTCAGGCCTTGCCGAGCACGTGGGCCTCAGCCTCCAGCCATTTCCTGATGGCTTCGGGCATCGGCGCGGTAGTGGGTTCGACCTTGAGCTTTTCGGCGATCACCGCGTTGGCGACCAGCCCTTTACGGCCGACCCAGGCGCCCTTGGAATAGCCAGTCACCACCACTTCACCGGCACGGTTGAAGAAGGTGTACTGGAAGTAGGTCCAGTTCTCGTCGAGGCAGCAGATGCTGAACTCGGCGGTGTACTGCTCGAACATGGAAAGTTGCTTTTTATAGACGACCAGATTACCGCCGAGCATGGGCTTCCAGCCCAACTTGAAGGCAGGAATGAGGATTTTCGCGCGCAGGCAAAGTTCCAGCATGAACAGATCGGCAATCGTCATGTAACGGCCATTGTTCATGTGTTTATTGATGTCTATGTCGTTCGGCCAGACCCGCAGCGTTCGCTGCAGCGTGTCGGTCAGGGCCATCGGCGGCTTGAAGAAACCGCGTAGAACAGCCAGCAACAGACGGATGTAGAGATTCATCCGGTTATCCCTCCCTAGGATTTTTATTATCGTTCCCTGTTCGATCGCCCGTTGTTTGTTCGGGTGACCGCAAGCGGCGCGTTGCAGGCCTGCTTGTTTAATTCCTGAGCGAGGCGAAAGCTAACAGCTTTCAGCAGGAGCAACCAGTGGCAACAGCCTCATTTAAACGGAAAACCGCAACTGAATAACCGGTCACGTTTGGACTTTATATCCAATTGATGCTGAAACGTTTGTTTGTTGATGAAATATCTATCCGTTGTGATGCGCATCAGCCTGTAGTGCTGCACAGTGCCTGGCGCAGTGCCTCGGGCAGCTCAACCGGTTGCTTGCTTTCGGGGCAGACGCACACTTGGGTCATACTGGCCCGAAAACACACTTCGCCACCGGCCCCGAGCCCCTCTACGGCGAAACTGAACGATGTGCGGCCGAGCGGCCCACTGCTGACGTGCACGCGGATCAGGTCGTCCCAGGCCATCGGCGACAGGAACTCGATGGACAACGCCCGCGCCGGCGGCATCACGCCCATGGCGAACAGCTTGCGCAGGCCTTCGCCGCCCAGCCGGTGGGAGAGAAACTCGTGTATCGCCTCGATGACGAAGTAACCGATACGCGGCGTATAGACGATCCCAGCGGGGTCGCAATCGCCGAACAGGATCTTGCGGGTGGTGACAAAAGACATGGGGTGAGTGCTCCGTGCTGTAATGCCTGGCAGCCGATATTAACCGTTCAGGGTCTGTTGAGGCTGAGGCGTTTGCTTGGCAGCCCCACGCCTGTGAGTCTTGCGCCGAAGATGCGCAGGAACAGGCCAACTGCACTTTCCAATGCTGATGGCATAGTATGCTGCTGAATGGTTTCTCCCCTTTAAGGATGCCCGATGCTGACCGCCCTGCTGTTCGATCTCGATGGGACCCTAACCGACACCGACACCCTGCACTTGCAAGCCTTCCGCAAGCTGCTGCACGACCACGATGGCCGCGAGCTTACCCAGGAGCAGTTCAACACCCAGGTCAGCGGCCGCTCCAACGGCCTGCTGTTCGCCGAGCTGTTCCCCCATTCTGATGCCGCCCACCGCCAGGCCCTGGCCGAGCGCAAGGAGGCGTTGTTCCGCGAACTGTCGCCAACCCTGACGCCGATGCCCGGCCTGCTGCGCCTGCTGGAACATGCCGAGCGGCACGGCATCGGCATGTGCGTGGTGACCAACGCCCCGCGCCTGAACGCCGAGCACATGCTCGGGGCCATGGGCCTTGGCGAGCGTTTCGCTCATGTCCTGGTCGCCGATGAGCTGGCACGGCCCAAGCCCGACCCCCTGCCCTACCTCACCGGGCTGCAGTACCTGCAGGCCCAGGCCGCGCAGGCGCTGGCCTTCGAGGACTCGCTGCCTGGCGTCAAGGCAGCTGTCGACGCAGGCATCTTTACCGTGGGCCTGGCCACTACCCAGCCGGCCGAACGACTGCTGGAAGCCGGAGCGCGGTTGGTGATCGAAGACTATGCCGATCCGCGGTTGTGGGACATCATCGCGCGGATGCAAGCCACGGCCTGAACGATTGGTGCCGCTGGCATTGCGCGGTAGGTCGAGTTGAGTCCTGCGAGCGTTCGAGCTGTTGCCGTTGCCGTTGCCGTTGCCGTTGCCGTTGCCGTTGCCGATCAGGAGTCTAGCGCCCTACCCAGCTAGCGACAGCTGCGTCAGT
>NZ_JBOBDQ010000079.1:0-20201 GCF_050586565.1 Pseudomonas sp. WC1 | reverse complement strand
GATGACGCAGCTGTCGCTAGCTGGGTAGGGCGCTAGACTCCTGAACGGCAACGGCAACGGCAACGGCAACGGCAACGGCAACGGCAACGGCAACGGCAACGGCAACGGCAACGGCAACGGCAACTTGCCCAGGTGCTGCTTTGATTGACGTCACCCCGCGCCTGGGTAAGGCTAGCCTTTTCCCCAGGCATGAGGCTGACAATGCTGATCGATCCTCGCAAGGCCACGCTGTTGGTCGTCGATATCCAGGAAAAGCTCATCGGCGCGATGAGCGATCCCGAGGGCACGGCGGCCCGCGCCCGCTGGCTGCTGGCGGCAACCGCCGAACTCGAGCTGCCCACCGTGATCTCCGAGCAGTATCCCAAGGGTCTGGGCCACACCCTGGCCACCCTCAAGGCCGCGGCGCCAGCCGCTGAGATTGTCGAGAAAATGCACTTCTCCTGCGTCGCCGCCGAATGCCTACCGCCCAGCCTGCTGGCGCGCGAGCAGGTGATCGTCTGTGGCATGGAGACCCATGTCTGCGTGCTGCAGACCGTGCTCGGCCTGCTGGCCCTGGGCAAGCAGGTGTTCGTGGTCGAGGATGCCTGCGACAGCCGCACCCCGGCCAGTAAGGCAGCGGGCCTGGCGCGCATGCGCGATGCCGGGGCGCAGGTGGTCACCCGCGAGATGGTGCTGTTCGAATTGCTGCGCAGCTCCAGCCATCCGCTGTTCCGCCAGATCAGCAAGACCTACCTGGTGGGGGAGCAACCCTGAACGGGCGTCTGTTGGCCTTCGGGCTGCTGGCACTGGGCCTGCTGCAGGGCTGCGCGGGGCGCCGCGAAGAGGCGCCGGAGGCCGACCCGGCCAAGGTCCGCGCCCAGCTCATGCGCCTGCTGCCGGCCCAGGTCAAGGACCGCCAGGGTTGGGCCGAGGATATCCAGGTGGCCTTTCAGGCCCAGGGCATCAGCCCGAGCAAGAGCAACCTGTGCGCCGTGCTGGCGGTGACCGAGCAGGAGTCCACCTTCAATGCCGACCCTCAAGTGCCAAACCTGGGCCGCATCGCCCGGGAAGAGATCGACCGCCGGGCAGCTCGGCTGCATGTGCCCCGGCTGCTGGTCGATGGCGCCTTGAACACGCCTTCGGCCAGCGGCAAGACCTACCAGCAACGCCTGCTCGCCGTGCGCAGTGAAAAGCAGTTGAGCGCCCTGTACGACGAGGTGATCGGTGGCCTGCCGCTGGGGCGTTCGCTGCTGGGCGGGCTGAACCCGGTGCGCACCGGCGGGCCGATGCAGGTCAGCGTGGATTTTGCCGAACAACACGCCAAAGGCTATCCCTACGACCACCCGGGCAGCATTCGCCAGGAAGTGTTCAGCCGCCGTGGCGGGATGTACTTCGGTATCGCCCATCTGCTGGGCTACCCCACCCATTACCCGCGCCAGCTGTACCGCTTCGCCGACTTCAACGCGGGTTGGTACGCCAGCCGCAACGCCGCGTTCCAGGCGGCGCTGAGCCGGGCCAGTGGGGGGCCGCTGGCGCTCGACGGCGACCTGATCGCCCCCGGCGCGATCATGCCCGGCACCACCGAGCAGGCGGCACGCAAGCTGGGGGCGAAGCTGGGGCTGCGCAATCCGCAGATCAGGGCGCAGCTGGAGAAAGAGAATGACCTGGCGTTGGAGGAGACCGAGCTCTACCACAAGGTCTTCGCCCTGGCCGAAGCCAAGGCTGGCAAGCCCTTGCCAAGGGCGGTGCTGCCGGGGATCGAGCTGAAGAGTCCGAAGATCACTCGCAAGCTGACCACGGCCTGGTTTGCCGGCAGGGTGGATGAGCGTTATCAGCGTTGCATGAAGCGCTGAAGCTGTCGCAGCGTGGGAGCGGGCTTGCCCCCCGATAGGGCCGGCATTGCAATCGCGGGTGCAAGCCCGCTCCCATGGCGATCAGCCCTGACCGAGCGCCTTGACCACCTGTTCGACACTGGCCTTGAGCCCGGCCACGGTATCGTCCGCGTCGCTCTCCACCACCAGCAGCTTCGCCCCGGCGGCGGCGATCACTTCTGCCACCTTGGCATCGGGCTGGCGATGGTGCAGCACCAGCGCCACGTCCTGCGCCTTGAGGTTGTCTCCAAGCGCCTTGAGCGCCGCTTCGTCCCACTTGTCGTCGGCCGGCAGCGCCTGCTCGACCACGTCCAGGTTCAGCCCGCTGGCCAGGTAGCCCAGGCGTTCGGACAGGCTGACCACGGTCAGGTTGTCGACCTCGGCCAGTCGCGTCTGGCTGTTGGCGGTCAGCTCCAGCATCTGCCGCTTGATACCGGCCAGGTTGGCCTGGATCTTCGCTTTGTCCGCTGGCGAAAGGCGCTCCAGGTCATTGGCCACCACGTCAGCCATGCGCCCCAGGTTGGTTGGGTTGAGCCAGGGGTAGGCGGCGAAGGCTTCGTCGCCCTTGACCGCGATGCCGGGCAGGGCGCCGTCCACCGGGCGCGCGGCGTCGATCTCGACGATACGGATATTGCTGCGCCGGGCCATGGGGTAGAGCGGGTCGTCGCGCCAGATCGAGCGCACGCCGATCACCGCGTCGGCCTGTTGCGCCACCTTCTGCAGGCTGGCGCCACCACGGCCGCTGAAATACGAAGGTTGACGGCTGGCCGGCAGGTTGGCCGGAGCGGCGCGCTTGAGCTGCACCGAGGTGCCCTCGAGCAAGGCGCTGGCCAGGCTGTGGGTCACCGGCAGGGTGGTCAGTACCTCGGTGGCGCCCGCCAGCAGCGGCAGGCCGCTCAGGGCCAAGGCCAGGGTGAGTTTTTTCAGGTTCATGCCGGGTTTCCTTGCAGGCGTGGGACGAGGGCGCGGGCCAGGGCGGCGAGGGCGAAGCAGATCCCGGCGACCAGGATGATCGCCGCGCCCGAGGGCACCGGCAGGTCGAAGACGATCGGCAGCAGGATGCCGAGCAACGTACTGAGGGTGGCGATGATCACCGAGACGAAGAAGAAGCCCTTGAGCGACTGGCTGACCAGCCGTGCCGCCGCCGCCGGGATCACCAGCAGGGCGCCGACCAGGATCGCGCCGATTACCTTGACCGAGGCCACGGTGACCAGGGTCACCAGCACCACGAACAGGTAGTCCAGGGTCTTCACCGCCACCCCGCGCACCGCCGCCAGCTGCGGGTTGAAACTGGCCAGCATGATGCGGTTGTACAACGGCAGTGCCAGCGCCAGCACCAGCACCGCGACGATGCCCAGCACCAGCAGGTCCTGGGCGCTGACGGTAAGCACCGAGCCGAACAGCACGTTCTCGAGGATGTGCACGTTGATCTTGCCGGCCAGCATCAACAACAAGCTTGCGCCCAGGGCCAGCGACACCGAGAGGAACACGCCGATCAGGGTGTCCGGCGACAGACCGGTGCGGTTGCGCAGGAAGTTGAGGAGGATGCCGAACAGCAGGCAGTAGCCGAACAGGCTGCCGTACGGGCCAGTGTAGGGCTCGCCGAGCAGGATGCCGATGGCCACCCCGGTGAGCGCCGCGTGGCCGACCGCCTCGGAGAAGAAGGCAAAGCGCTTGACCACCACCAGGGTGCCCAGGCCGCCGAGTACCGGGCCGATCATCACGCCCGCCAGCAGGGCGTTGACCACGAAGCCATAGGCCAGCGCCTCGGGCAGATAGCCAGCCGTGGCCCAGTCCTGGACCAGCTGGCGCAAGGATTCGAAACTCATCAGGCAAGGCTCTCGCTGCGCGGGTGGACGGAGAACAGCCCGAGCAGGCGCTCGGGAGTCAAGGCCTGGGCCGGCGGGGCGTCGAACAGCACCTGTCGGCTCAGCCCGGTGACGCGGTCGGCCAGACGCAGCACCGCTTCGAGGTCGTGCTCGATCCACAGCACGGTGGTGCCGGCCTGGCGCCAGCCGTGCAGCAGTTGCTCGAACACCTGGATACCGGCCTCGTCGAGGGCCGACATCGGCTCGTCCAGCACCAGCAACTGCGGTTCGGGGATCAGCCCCTGGGCCAGCAGCACGCGCTGGCGCTCGCCGCCGGAGAGGGCGCCCATGCGCCGCTTGCGCTTGTCGAGCATGCCCACCCGTTGCAGCGCCGCGTCGATTTCCGGGCGCACGCGCCGCGACAGGCCGAGGAACGCCGGACGGCGCTGGCACATGGCGGCCATGAAGTCGTCCACGGTCATCGGCAGGCCGCGGTCGAACTCCAGGGCCTGGGGCACGTAGCCGATCACCTCGCGCTCGCCGGGCCAGTGCAGGGTCAGCTGGCCCTGGTGCGGCATCTGCCCGAGCAAGGTCTTGATCAGCGAGCTCTTGCCGCCGCCGTTGGGGCCGACAATGGCGTGTACGCTGCCCGGGGCGACACTGAAACGCACGTTTTCGAGGATGCGCGTGCGGCCGAGGGTGAGGTCGATGCCGTCGAACTCGATGCGCGGCCCGCAGGCGCTGGTGAAGTTGGCGGCGGCGGTCACGTGCGGTTCTCCTGGATGGCCTGGACCACGGTGTCGAGGTTGCGCTTCATCTCCACCTCGTACTTCTCCTTGGTGTAGTCGCCGTAGGAAATGTGGGTGAGCGGGTATATGCGCACGCCGGACTCGCGGTGGATGGTGTCGACATAGGCCGAGGGGAAGTCCATCTCCGAGAAGATCACCTTCACGTCCAGCGCCTTGAGCTGGTCGATGGTCTTCTTCAGCTGCGCCGGGCTCGGCTCGATACCATGGGCAGGCTCCACCACGGCGGTGACTTCCAGGCCAAAGTCACGCACCAGGTAGTCGTAGGCAGCGTGGATGGTGGCCACGCGGAAGGTCGCGTCCGGCGCCTGGGTGACCTTGGCCAGGGCCTCGGCACGCAAGCCACGCAGGCGCTTGGCGTAGGCACGGGCATTTTGCGTATAGAGCCTGGCGTTGTCCGGATCGAGCTTGCCCAGTTCGCGGGCGATGTTGTTGACCTGGGCGATGGTGGCGCTGATCGACAGGAAGGTGTGCGGGTTGACCACCTTGCCGGCGCCGCGGGCGGCGATGCCGGTGGCCGCCAGCAGCGGCACGTTGGCGTTGGACTCGATGGTCCTGATGTCGGGCTTTTCGCTGGCGGCGATCATGCGGTCGGCGAAGTCGTCGTGGCCGACGCCGTTGAGCACGATCACGTCGAGGCTGCCGATGCGCTTGATGTCCTCGGCGCGCGGCTCGTAGGCATGCGGGTTGAAGCCGGCCGGGATCAGCGGCACCACTTCGGCCTTGTCGCCGACAATGTTGCTCACGTAGCTGTAGTAGGGATGCAGGGTGATGCCGATGCGCAGGGGCTTGCCGTTGTCGGCGAGGGCCAGGGCGGGCAGGGCGCAGGCCAGGAGCAGCGCCAGGGTGTGGCGGGCGAAGCGGAGCATGGGCAGGTCCTTAGTGACGGTGTTGGCGGGTGACCCCGGCGTCGTAGTGGGTGACGATCTGCTGCCAGCCGGCGGCGATCAGCGCATCGCTGTCCAGCGCGTCCGGGGGCAGGGCGGTGCTGTCGCGGCGCAGCCAGATATCCGGCTGGGCATCGCTCGCGGCTGGCAGGATCACCAGGAAGCTGCCGGCCACCTGGGCGTCCTGGCTGCGTCCAAGGTAGGCACCGTTGGCCAACAACGACCACTGGTGGCTGCCGCGGCTCTGGCTGCTGGCGTCGCTGACGAAGGGTGGCAGCCCCTCGTCGGCCAGGGCTTGGGCATCCGGGGCGGCGCCATTGTCCTCGCGCAGTGCGCGGATCTCCTCGACGGCCACCCACAGGTCGGTGTGGATGCCCTGTTCGGCGGCATTGAGGTCGCGGCGGGCGTCAAGCTGGTGGGCGGCGATGGCCTGTTCATCCTCGCGTTCGCCGCGCACGGCCACCACGCTTGCGGCCAGCACCACGATCAGCACGGCGGCCAGCAGCACGTAGAGGGTCTCGTGCCCGGCACCGGCCGGGCGCACCACCTGGGCGCGGCTCATGGCGCACCGATGTCGGCGTGGTCGACTTCCACCACGTGGCCGGGGCCGGCGTCGAACAGCACGTAGAACTCGCCGTCGGGGCGCTTGAAGGTCAGGGTCGAGTCATCGCCGAGCTTGCTCGCCACCAGCACTTGTTCGTCGTAGCCGATCACGTCCAGGGTCACCCCCGGTGCGCCGCTGCCGTCGGAGAAACCGCCCTTGCAGGTGATCTGCTCGCCGTGCTCGGTGCACTCGCACATGGGGTTGTGCGCCAGCGCCGGGGTGGCGGCCAGGGCCAAGAGGGGCAGGGCCAGCCTGCGCATCAGCTGTTTCATTTGTTGCCTCCTTGTTTTTCAAGCCAGGCCGCGGTGGCGGGGGATGCCTTGGCCAGCGGCACCGAGGCCTGGTACATCTTGCCGTCCCAGCCTTCGATGGTGATCCAGATGTCGGCGTCGGGGCGGGTGCGTGGCGGGATCGGCAACGAGGTGCCCATGCGCGCCGGCGCGCCGAAGAAGATCGTGCCGGCGGCGCGCAGGCTGCGCGGCTTGCCCACCCGCAGGTAGATGGCCTTGGCGCCGTCGTTGCAGTTGCCGCAGGCGGCGTTGAAAGCCTTGAAGTAGCCGGCCGGGCCTTCGGCGCGCGGGGCTTCGTCGCGCAGCTCGGCCAGGTCCAGTGTCCAGCGCCCGACCTGGACGTCCTGGATGATGTTGGCGCCCAGGCCGCTGTCGCCGCGGAACAGGCTGGCGTCGGCGAAGTACTTGGGCATGAAGCCCAGCGGCACGAGGATCAGCAGGATGTTCAGGTGGAAGCGCCATTTCAGCCACAGCTGCTTCAGGCCGCTGGGCGGCAGGGTGTCGGTCTGGCTCAAGAGTGGGCCTCCAGGGTGATTGGGCGCGCCGGGCGTTCGCCGCGCTTGAGGGCGGCGCGGGTGGCCTGGGCGGTGCGTTTGGTCCAGATCAGCAGGCCGCTGAACACCATCAAGGTCAGCACCAGGCCGAAGAAGAACCAGATCAGCTTGATCGCCAGGCCACCGAAGTCACCGGTGTGCAGGGGGCGCATGGATTCGGTGACGAACTCCAGGGCCGAGCGGTCGCCGAGCAGGAACTGGGCGTCGACGTTGCGCGTGTAGGGGTTGACCTCGGCGGTCTGGAACATCAGCGGGTACCAGCCGCGGCCGCCCATGCTGTAGTGGCTGTAGGCGGTGGCGGGCAGCGAGATGAAGCTGACGTCCAGGCCCGGGACCGCCTGGGTGGCGATGCGCGCCGCCTCGTCCAGGTCGATGCGTGGCGCCGGGCTGCCGTCGGGGGTTTGCGGGACCTGCTGGCGGGCGATCACCGGCGTGACGGGCTCGCTGGAAATCGTCACGTGATTGTCGCCGAGGATCGCCTGGATCAGGAACCAGGTGCCGGTGATGGAGATCACCGCGATGAACCAGATCGACCACACGCCGGCCAGGCGGTGCAGGTCGCCCCAGAAGATCCGCCGGCCATGGCCGGTGCGCACGGGCTTGAAGAAGCCGCGCCAGAATTTCTTGTACACCACCAGCCCGGTGACCAGCGAGGCGAGCATCGGCAGCCCGAGCAGCGACACCAGGTACCAGCCCCAGCTGTAGCCGTTGCTGAAGGGCACCAGCCACCAGCCGTGCAGGGCGCGGGTGAAGGCTTCGAAGTCGAAGTCCGGGCGCTGGCCCTGGATGGCCCCGCTGTACGGGTTGACGTAGAGCAGCGCGTTGGTGCCGTCGGCGCGGGTCACCGAGGCCTGCAGGGCGAAGTGCGAACCGTCCGGCTGGCTGAAGAAACGCACCGCCAGGTCCGGTTCGGCCTTGTGCATCGCGTCGAGCACTTGCTGGTAGCTCAGGCGCTGGCTGTCGTCGTCGGGCTTGCTGGCGCGCACGTCGGCGTTGGCCAGCCAGACGATTTCCTGGCTGACCACCGCGAGCATGCCGGTGAAGCAGACGATCAGGACGAAGAACCAGATCGGCAGGGCAAGCCAGCTGTGCACCAGAAACCACAGCTTGGAATTGGATTTCTTTCTCGATTGTCGGGCCATCGGTCGGTCTTCTGCATAAAAAATACGGTCGAGTCTGTGCTCAACCTTGAGGGCTGCATAAGTAAGGACGAATGAGAATCAGAAAGCTGCCAAAGCAAATGAAAGAAAATGTTTCAAGAACTGGACGTGACCTCCGTTGCAACCGGCTGCTTGGCCGTGCGCGTCTGCTTTTGGCTGCGCTTGAGCGCGTTGGCGGTGGCCAGGGCGGTACGTTTGCTCCAGATCAGCAGGCCGCTGAGCACCATCATGCTCAGCAGCAGGCCGAAGAAGAACCAGATCAGCTTGGTGGTCAGGCCGGCGAACTCGCCGGTGTGCAACGGGCGCATGGACTCGGTGACGATTTCAACCGCCTTGCGATCGCCCAGCAGGCGGCTGGCTTCCATCTTGCCGGTATAAGGGTTGATCTCGGCTTTCTGGTACACCAGTGGATACCAGCTCATGCCACCGATGCTCAGATGGGCATAGGCGTTGCTGGGGAAGCCGACGTAGTCGACGGTGAAGCCCGGGATTTCGCGCTGGGTGATCCTGACGGCCTCGTCCGGGCTGATCATCGACGTCGGACTGCCGTCGGCGGTCAGTGGCACCGTCTCCCGTGCCACCACCGGCACGATGGGCTGGCTGGAGATGGCGATATGGTTGTCGGCGAGCAGGGCCTTGATCAGGAACCAGGTGCCGGTGATGGAAATCACCGCGATGAACCAGATCGACCAGATGCCGCTCAGGCGGTGGAAATCGCCCCAGAAGATCCGCGCGCCCTGATTGAACCGCAAGGTTGGCTTGAAGAAACCTTTCCAGAAACGTTTGTAGATCACCAGGCCGGTGACCAGCGAAGCCAGCATCGGCAGCCCGAGCAGTGACACCAGGTACCAGCCCCAGCTGTAGCCATTGGTGTGCGGCACCAGCCACCAGCCGTGCAGGGCGCGGGTGAATTCCTCGAAGTTGAACTGCGGGGGAACGCCCTGGATATGCCCGGTGTAGGGGTTGACGTAGACCCTCAGCGTGCGGCCGTCAGGGTAAGTGACATCCGACAGCATGGCGAAGTGCGACTCGCTCAGGGTCATCAGGCTGGCCACGGCGATGCCGGGCTCGTCGCGCTGCATGGCCACCAGCAGCTCGTCGTAGGACAACCGCCGGGCGTCATCCGAAGGCGGATTGGCGCGGGTTTCCGGATTGGCCAGCCAGACGATCTCCTTGCTGATCACCGCCAGGGTGCCGGTGACGCAGACGATGAGCACGAAGAACCAGATGGGCAGCGCCAGCCAGCTGTGCACGAGGAACCAGATTTTCGAGCGTGACTTTTTCGACATGGGTACACAGTGTCAATGGCGAATTAAGGGGCGGATTGCCCGGCCGTATCAGAAAGAGACGCATGAGCAGGGCAAAACCTGATGGGGTAATTGCAAGCAAGTGTTTCCAGGTTGCCCTGCCTGTTGCTGCGGGTTCCTGCGCAGGGACTAATTTGCCTGCGCCCCGAAACGTCCCCCTATCACCGGATGCGAGCGTGCCCCTGGGCCGTCGCTCCCTTTTCCTTAGGTGTGTACAGGAGGCCCGTCATGGGTGTTGCTGTGGGATTTACAGTGCGTCCGCTCTTGCCGGAGCAGGGACGTTTGCCATTGCTGGTGGAGGCCGGTGACGACGACACCAGCCTGCTGGACGTGTTCGATGAGCTCAAGGTGCTGGTGGACGAGCACCTGTTGCGCGATGGCGGCATCCTGTTCCGTGGTTTCCGCCTGGAGGGCGCCGAGCAATTCCGTCAGTTCGCCGCCAGTTTCGGCCATCCGCTGCTCAACTACGAGTTCGGCTCCACGCCGCGCACCAACGTCACCCAGGGGGTCTACACCTCCACCGAGTATCCGGCGCACCAGCATATTCCGTTGCACAACGAGCAGGCGTACTCGCGCGATTGGCCGATGAAAATCTGGTTCTACAGCATGATCGCGGCAAAGTCCGGCGGCCAGACGCCGATTGCCGACAGTCGCGAGGTCTATCGCAGAGTGCCGGCGCACATTCGCGAGCGCTTCGTCAGCAAGGGCCTGATGTATGTGCGCAATTTTGGCAACGGGCTGGATGTGTCCTGGGAGGATGTGTTCAATACCGAGGATCCGCAGGAGGTCGAGGCCTACTGCAAGGCCCATGGCATCACCTGTGAATGGAAGGATGACGGTGAGCTGCGCACGCGCCAGGTATGCCAGGCGGTGGCCGAGCACCCGGTCACCGGCGACAAGGTCTGGTTCAACCAGGCGCACCTGTTCCATATTTCCAACCTGCCGCCCGAGGTGCGGGAAAGCCTGCTGGACATCGTCGACGAGGAAGACCTGCCGCGTAACGTCTACTACGGTGACGGTTCGCCCATCGAGGATGAGGTGCTCGACGAGATCCGTGCGGTGCTCGAGGACTGCAAGATCAGCTTCCTCTGGCAGGAAGGCGACGTGATGATGCTCGACAACATGCTCGCCGCCCATGCCCGCGCGCCATTCGAAGGCCCGCGCAAGGTGATTGTGGCGATGGCCGAGGGGCACTCGCTGGGCCAGGCCTGACCTGTCGATCCAGGGGCTGCTGCGCAGCCCATCGCCGCGGTTCGTCGCCACGACAAGCCGCGGCGATGGGGCGCGCAGCGGCCCCAATATCATCGGTTTGGGCGCACGCTAAATCATCCCCCCGCCCATTCGTTCTTGTTGATGCGCCCGGACCTTCCGGTCGCGCCGCCGATCAGCAAGGACCCCACACATGAATGCCGCAGACGCCCAGAAACTTTCCCGCCGTTTCATCGAGTTGCCCCTGGACAAGCGTCGCTTGTTCCTCGAAGGGATGCGACGCGAGGGTATCGATTTCGCGCAGTTGCCCATGTCTTCCTGTGTCGGCCTGAGCGAGCGCGACGGCCTGTCCTACGCTCAGCAGCGCATGTGGTTCCTCTGGCAGCTGGAACCCCACAGTGCCGCCTACAACCTGCCGATGGCCGTGCGCCTGGAAGGCGAGCTGCAGGTCCAGGCACTGGAGCGGGCCTTCACCTTGCTGGTCGGCCGCCACGAATGCCTGCGCACCACCTTCGCCCAGGACGGCGAGCGCGCCGTGCAGCGGGTAGCCGAGCCAACGCCGGTAGGCATCCAGCTGTTCGACCTGGCCGATCTGCCCGAAGCCACGCGCTGGGAGCGCGCGCACCAGCAGATGGCGGCCCAGGCGACCCAGGCCTTCGACCTCGAGCGCGGCCCGCTGTTCGGCATCGCCCTGCTGCGCCTGGCGCCCCAGGAGCATGTGCTGCTGCTGACCCTGCATCACATCATCGCCGACGGCTGGTCGATGAACGTCCTGATCGACGAATTCATGCGCAGCTACGACGCCCTGGTGGTGGGGCGCGAGCCTGCGCTGGCGGAAATCAAGGTGCATTACCGCGACTACGCACTGTGGCAGCGCAGCTGGCTGGAGGCTGGTGAGCGTGAGCGCCAGCTGGACTACTGGCGCGAGCAGCTGGGCGACGAGCACCCATTGCTGGAGCTGCCGACCGACCGGCCTTATCCGGCCCAGCCCAGCCATCTGGGCGAGCGCCTGGAGCTGGTGCTCGACGTTGGCCTGCGCGAAGATCTCAAGCAACTGGCCCAGCAGCACGGCGTGACGCTCTCCACGGTGCTGCTGGCGGTGTTCAAGACCCTGCTGTACCGCTACAGCGGGCAGGCCGACATCCGCGTCGGCGGCCTGATCGCCAACCGCAACCGCAGCGAAACCGAGGGGCTGGTCGGCTTCTTCGTCAATACCCAGGTGCTGCGCAGCCAGTTCACCGCGCAGACGCCGTTCAGCGACCTGCTGCGCAGCCTGCACCAGGCCTCGGTCGGTGCCCAGGCGCACCAGGACCTGCCGTTCGACGCGCTGATCGAAGCCCTGCAGCCCCAGCGCAGCCAAAGCCACACGCCGCTGTTCCAGGTGATGTTCAACCACCAACCGCTGGTCACCGACCTCAAGGACGTGCGCCTGGACTGCGGCCTGCGCGTGGGCTACCTGAGCGCCGAGCAACTGGCCGGCAGCCGCCGCCAGCATGCGGCCACCAGTGACCTGATGCTCGATACCCGCGAGGAGGGCGAGCAGGTGTTCGCCGCCTTCACCTATGCCACCGATATCTTCGATGAAGCCACCATCAGTGCCCTGGCCGGGCACTGGCGCAACCTGCTGCGCGCGGTGTGCAACGATCCGCGCCAGCGCCTGGGCGAGCTGCCGATGCTGGCCGAGGCCGAACGCCAGGCATTGCTGTGCCCGGTGGCCGATGTGGCACCGTGGGAGCCGGTGCAGCGCCTGTTCGAAACCCAGGCCGCGCGCAGCGGCGAGGCCCTGGCGCTGATCCTGGCCAATGGCGCCGAGGCGCCGTCGATGCGCTATGCCGAGCTCAACACCCGGAGCAATCGCCTGGCCCATTTCCTGCGTCGCCAGGGCGTTGGCCCCGACAGCCTGGTCGGCGTGGCCCTGGATCGCTCGCTGGACCTGGCCGTGGCCCTGCTGGCCGTGCTCAAGGCCGGTGGCGCCTATGTGCCGCTGGACCTGCAGGCCCCATCCGAGCGCCTGGACCACGTACTCGAGGACAGCGGCCTGCAGTGGCTGTTGACCACTTCCGGGCAGTTGCCCGGCTTGCCGGCGCGGGAGGCAGTGCGTTGCCTGTGCCTGGACCAGCTGGCACTGGCGGACGAGCCGGCCGCTGACCTGCCGCTGACCGTCGTGCCCGACAACCTGGCCTATGTGATCTACACCTCCGGCTCCACCGGCCGGCCCAAGGGCGTGGCGATCAGCCACGGCGCCTTGAGCGAGTTCATCGCCCGCGCCATCGACTACAGCGACCTGCGCGAAGGCGACCGGGTGCTGCAGTTCGCCACCAGCAGCTTCGATGGTTTCGTCGAGCAGTTCTTCCCGCCGCTGTGCCATGGCGCCTGCGTGGTGCTGCGCGATACCCGCCTGTGGGACAGCGCCGCCCTGCACGAAGTGCTGATCGAGCACGGGGTGACTCTCGCCGACCTGCCGGCCGCCTACTGGTACTGGCTGGTGCAGGACTTCGCCGCGCGTCCGCCGGCCAGCTACGGCGGGCTGCGCCAGATCCACGTCGGCGGCGAGGCAATGGCGGTGGACGGGCTGCGCCTGTGGCAACTGGCAGGGCTGGGCCATGTGCGGCTGCTCAACACCTATGGTCCGACCGAGGCCACGGTGGTTTCGACCATTCACGACTGCACCGGGCTCGGCCACGAGGCAGTGTCCTGGCGTGGCATCCCCATTGGCCAGGGTCTGGCGCAGCGTCGCCTGTACATCCTCGATGATGACCTCGAACTGCTGCCCCAGGGCGCGGTGGGCGAGTTGTACATCGGCGGCCCGGGCCTGGCCCGTGGCTACCACGGCCAGCCGTCACTGACTGCCCAGCGCTTCGTCGCCGATCCGTTCGCCCAGGGCGAACGCCTGTACCGCACCGGCGACCGCGCGCGCCTGGGCAGCGATGGCGCAATCGAATACATCGGCCGCGTCGATCACCAGGTCAAGGTGCGCGGTTTCCGCATTGAACTCGGCGAGATCGAGGCGCGCCTGCAACAGTGCCCGGGGGTTCGCGAAGCGGTGGTGCTGGCCTTGCCGATGACCGGCGGCCTGCAACTGGTGGCCTATGTGGTGCCTGACGCCGCCGAACAGGATGCCGCCGAACAGGCGCGCTTGCGCCAGCAGGTACGCAGCCTGCTCAAGGCCCGCCTGCCCGAGTACATGGTGCCCGGCCACCTGCTGCTGTTGCCGCGCCTGCCCCTCACGCCCAGCGGCAAGCTGGACCGCAAAGCCCTGCCGGCGCCGGACCCTAGTGCGCTGCAGGCCGAGTACCGGGCGCCGCAGAGCGCCGTCGAGCAACAACTGGCGCAGATCTGGATGCAGGTGCTGAACGTGCCGAAGGTTGGCCTGGACGATCACTTCTTTGAACTCGGCGGGCACTCGTTGCTGGCCGCCCAGGTGCTGGCGCGGATCAAGGATCAGCTGGGCCTGGTGCTGCCGTTGCGCAGCCTGTTCGAACAACCGGCGCTGGGTGACCTGGCCGCCGAGCTGGCCCGGCTGCAGGGCGGCGATACGGATGATGACTGGTCGGATATGGACGCGTTCCTGGGTTCCTTGGAAGGGGTTGAGGCATGAGTGGCAACATGGCGGTACGCATTGCGAAACGGTTCGTCAGCCTGCCCCTGGAGCAGCGCCGGCAGTTCCTCGCCAAGCTGCGTGAGGACGGCAAGGACTTCAGCCTGTTGCCGGTGGTCGAGTCACGGCACGAGTTCGCCAGCATCCCCTTGTCCTTCGCCCAGCAGCGCCTGCTGTTCCTCTGGCAGCTGGAGCCGCACAGCGCGGCGTACAACATGGCTGCTGGCCTGCGCCTGAGCGGCCGGCTCGATGTGTCAGCACTGCAGCGCTCATTCGACTACCTGGCGACGCGCCACGAGGCGCTGCGCACGGTGTTCCAGGTCGAGGGTGAACAGCCGCGCCAGGTGATCCTCGATCATCTGGCCGTGCCCCTGGAACAGGTCGACCTCACCGCCATCGCCACTGACCAGCGTGAGGCCGAGCTGGCCACGCGGGTGCGCGAGGCCAGTCACCAGTCGTTCGACCTGCTGCACGGCCCGCTGCTGCGTGCCACCCTGTACCGGCTGGCGGCCGAGGACTATGTGCTGCTGGTGTGCATGCACCACATCGTCTCCGACGGCTGGTCGATGGATGTGATGGTCAAGGAGTTCGTGCACAGCTACCAGGCGTTCAGCCAGAGCCAGGCGCCGCAGTTGCCGGCGCTGGCGGTGCAGTACGCCGACTACGCCATCTGGCAGCGCAGCTGGCTGGAGGCCGGGGAGGGCGAGCGCCAGCTCGACTACTGGCGCCAGCAGCTGGGCGAGGAGCAACCGCTGCTGGAGGTCGCCGCAGACTACCCGCGTCCACTGGCCCAGAGCTTCGATGGCCAGACCCTGGGCTTCGACTTTGGCGTCGAGCTGTCCCGACGCCTGGGCGGCTATGCCCGCGCGCAGGGCATGACCCTGTTCATGCTGGTGCTGACCGGTTTCTCGCTGTTCCTGTCGCGCCAGGCCGGGCAGCGCGATATCCGCATCGGCGTACCCAACGCCAACCGCGGCCGTGCCGAGGTCGAGGGGTTGATCGGCTTCTTCGTCAACACCCAGGTGCTGCGCTGCCAGGTGGACGAGCGCCTGAGCTTCGATGACCTGCTGGCCCAGGTGCGCGAAGCGGTACTCGGCGCCCAGGCGCATCAGGAACTGCCGTTCGAGCAACTGGTGGACGCATTGGTGCCGGAGCGCAACCTCGGCCACAATCCGCTGTTCCAGGTCAAGTTCAACCAGAACGTCGGCATGCAGCGCCAACGCTCGCTGGCCTTGCCGGGCCTGAGTGTCGCCGAGTACCCGCTGGACAAGGTCGGCACCCACTTCGACCTGGCGCTGGACATCACCGACGACGGCCAGCTGATCCATGGCGAAATGACCTTCGCCAGCGACCTCTACCAGCGTTCGACCGTAGAGGCCTTCATTCCGGCCTTCATCGAGTTGCTGGGCCAGCTGCTCGACGCCCCGCAGTTGCCGCTGCACCGCCTGGCCGCGCCGCTGCGCAGCGAGCAGGCGCCGCAGCGTGAGGTGCCGGCGCTGGTGCTGGAACACTGGCAGCAGCAGGTGCACCGGCAGCCCGAGGCGCTTGCCGCTTGCAGCCTGGAGCAGAGCCTGAGCTTCGCCGCTCTGGACCAGGCCGCCAACCGCCTGGCCCATCACCTGCAACAGCAGGGTGTGGTCAGCGGCCAACCGGTCGTGGTGCTGATGGAGCGTTCGCTGGACTGGCTGACCTGCATGCTCGGTATCCTCAAGGCTGGCGCCGTGTACATGCCGCTGGACACCAAGGCGCCTGAAACGCGCCTGCGGCAGATGCTCGACGCCGCGCAAGCCAAGGTGCTGCTGTGTGCCGCCGGCGATGCGCGGCTGACCAGCCTGGCCGCCGCCAATCGCCTGACCTTGGCCTATGTCCCCGAACAATGGCAGGACCTGCCGGCCAACGCGCCGGCGCTCACGCTGTGGGCCGAATCGCCGGCCTATGTGATCCACACCTCCGGCTCCACTGGTCAGCCGAAGGGCGTACTGGTCAGCCATGGCGCCCTGGCCAGCTACGTCGCCGGCCTGCTCGAACGCCTGGCGCCTGCGCCGGGGGCGAGCATGGCGCTGGTCTCGACCATCGCCGCCGACCTGGGCCACACCGTGCTGTTCGGTGCCCTGTGTTCCGGACGCCTGCTGCATGTACTGCCCGAAGCGCTGGGCTTCGACCCGGACGCCTTCGCCCGCTACATGGCCGAACACCAGGTCGGTGTGCTGAAGATCGTCCCCGGCCACCTGGCGGCGTTGCTGCAAGCCGGCAACCCCGCAGATGTGCTGCCCGAGCATGCACTGATCGTCGGTGGCGAGGCCTGCACGCCAGCCCTGGTGGAGCAGGTACGCCGGCTCAAGCCGGGCTGCCGCCTGATCAACCACTATGGCCCGAGCGAGACCACGGTCGGCGTGCTGACCCATGAAGTGGCCGCGCTCGCTGAGGGCGCCCGTGCCGTGCCGGTGGGTGAGCCCTTGCCGGGCGCCCATGTGCTGCTGCTCGACGATGTGCTCAACCCGGTGGCCGATCAGGTCGCCGGTGAGCTGTACATCGGTGGCGCCAGCGTGGCCCAGGGTTACCTGGGCCAGCCGGGCCTGACCGCCGAACGCTTCCTGCCGGACCCGACGCGGCCTGGCCAGCGCTTGTACCGCAGTGGCGACCGGGTGCGGCGCAATCGTTCGGGCCAAGTGGAATTCATCGGCCGCGCCGACGACCAGGTCAAGGTGCGCGGTTATCGCGTTGAACCGGCCGAGGTGGGGCGGGTGCTGCGGGGGCTGGACGGGGTCGCCGAGGCGGTCGTCTTGGCGCAGCCGGTGGAAGGCGACGAAAGCCGTCTGCAGCTGGTCGGCTGGTGCGTGGGCCAGGGGCTGCAGGGTGAAGCCTTGCGCCAGCAACTGCAGGATCGACTGCCGGACTACATGGTGCCGGCGCAGATCCTGGTCCTGGACCGCCTGCCGCTGACCGCCAACGGCAAGCTGGACAAGCGCGCCTTGCCGGCGCCGGGCGTCGCCCGGCGTCAGTACACCGCGCCGGTCGGCGAGATCGAAGAGGCCCTGGCGGCCATCTGGGCCGAGGTGCTCAAGCTCGACCAGGTCGGCAGCACCGACAACTTCTTCGAGCTGGGCGGCGACTCGATTCTGAGCCTGCAGATCATCGCTCGGGCCAAGCGCCAGGGCATCAAGCTCAGCCCCAAGCAGCTGTTCGAAAAACAGACCATCGGCCAGCTGGCGGCGGTGGCCAAGCGCATCGAGAAAAAGGCCGTGGCGGTCGAGCAGGTCAGTGGTTCGATGCCATTGCTGCCGATCCAGGCACGCTTCTTCGAAACCGCTATCCCTGAGCGCCAGCACTGGAACCAGGCCCTGCTGCTCAAACCGACCCAGGCCCTTGGCGCTGACCACCTGCAAGGCGCATTGCAGGCGCTGGTCGCTCAGCACGATGCCTTGCGGCTGCGCTTCACCCAGGGCGAGGCCTGGCAGGCCGAATTCCAGCCCACCAAGGCCGACGATATCCTCTGGGTTCGTCAACTGAGTGACCTGGCCGAGCTGCCGGCCTTGGCCGATCAGGCCCAGCGCAGCCTCGACCTGGCCCAGGGGCCGCTGCTACGAGCGCTGCTGGTAGAGCTGCCTGAAGGCCAGCAGCGCTTGCTGCTGGTGATCCACCACCTGGTGGTCGACGGTGTGTCCTGGCGGGTACTGCTGGAAGACCTGCAACTGGCCTACACGGCCCTGGCCGCCGGCAAGGCCGTGACGCTGGCAGCCAAGAGCAGCTCGCTCAAGGCCTGGGCCGAGCGCCTTGGCGCCTATGCCCGCAGCCCGGAACTGCTGGCCGAGGCCGAACACTGGCTGCGCGGCCTTGAAGCCGCTGGCGGCGAGTTGCCCCGCGATAACCCGGCGGGCGCCCAGACCAATCGTCACGTCGCCCATGCCTCGTCACGCCTGGACGCCACGCTGACCCGCAAACTACTGCAAGTGGCGCCCGCCGCCTACCGCACCCAGGTCAACGACCTGCTGCTGGCGGCCTTGTCACGGGTACTGTGCGACTGGACCCGAGAGGATTCGGTACTGATCCAGCTCGAAGGCCATGGCCGCGAAGACCTGTTCCCTGAGCTGGACCTCAGCCGCACCCTGGGCTGGTTCAGCAGCCTGTTCCCGGTACGCCTGACGCCGGCCCAAGGGCTTGGCGAGGGGCTGTGCGCAATCAAGGAACAACTGCGTTCGGTGCCGAACAAAGGCATCGGCTATGGTGTGCTGCGCTATCTCGGCGAGCCCGATCTGCGCGAGCGTCTGGCGGCATTGCCGCAGCCACGGGTGACCTTCAACTACCTGGGCCAGTTCGACGGCAGCTTCGCAGAGGTTGAAGGTGCCTTGTTCACCCCGGCCAGCGAGGGCAGTGGCGCCACACAGGGCCTGGACAGCCCACTGGGCAACTGGCTCGGCATCAACGGCCAGGTCTACCAGGGCGAGCTGGAGCTGGACTGGAGCTTCAGCCGTGAGATGTTCCACCCAGAGACCATCGAAGCCCTGGCGCGCCGCTACGAGCAGGTGCTTGCCGAATTGGTCGAGCATTGCGCCCAAGCGCCGCACCAGGGCGTCACGCCATCGGACTTCCCGCTGGCCGAGCTGACCCAGGCGCAACTGGACAGCCTGCCGCTGGCGGCCGGGGAAATCGAAGACCTCTATCCGCTGTCGCCGATGCAGCAGGGTATGTTGTTCCATAGCCTTTATGAGCAGGAAGCAGGCAACTACATCAACCAGCTGCGCGTGAACGTGCGGGGCCTGAACGTGGCGCGCTTCCGCGCGGCCTGGCAGGCGGTGGTGGACAATCACGAAGTGCTGCGCAGCTGCTTCCCGCAGGACCTGCCGTTGCCTGTGCAAGTGGTACGGCGCCAGGTGCAGGTGCCGTTCGTCGAGCTCGACCAGGCCCAGGATCCGGACGCAGTGGCCCAGGCCGAGCGCCAGGCTGGCTTCGACCTGGCCAGCGGCCCGCTGCTGCGCCTCACATTGATCCGCACGGCTGACGGCGGCCATCACCTGATCTACACCAGCCACCATATCCTGATGGACGGCTGGAGCAGCTCACGCCTGCTCGGCGAGGTGCTGCAGCGTTACAGCGGCGTCGCCCCGAGCGCCAGGACCAGCCGCTACCGCGACTATATCCAGTGGCTGCAAGGCCAGGACCAGCAGGCCAGCGAAACCTTCTGGCGCGCCCAGGTGGCCGAGCTGGACGAGCCAACGCGACTGGTACAGGCGTTCAAGTCCTCGGCCCAGGGACAAGGCCATGGCAGCCTGGCGCTGCGCTTCGAGCCGCAACAGACCCAGCAGTTGGCGGACTTCGCCCGGGAGCAGCGGGTCACCCTCAATACCCTGGTCCAGGCCGCGTGGCTGTTGCTCTTGCAACGCTACACCGGCCAGGCCAGCGTGACCTTCGGCGCCACCGTGGCCGGCCGTCCGGCGGAGCTCGCGGGCGTCGAGGAGCAGCTGGGGTTGTTCATCAACACCTTGCCGGTGGTCGCCAGCCCGCGCCCGGAACAGACCGTCGGCGACTGGGTGCAGCAGGTGCAGGCGCTGAACCTGGCCCTGCGCGAGCACGAGCACACGCCGCTGTACGAGATCCAGCGCTGGGCCGGCTGGAGCGGCGAAGCACTGTTCGACAACATTCTGGTATTCGAGAACTACCCGGTTGCCGAGGCGCTGCAACAGGGCGCGCCGCAAGGCCTGCAGTTCGGCGAGGTGCAGAACCAGGAACAGACCAACTACCCGTTGACCCTGGTGGTACAGGTGGGTGAGCGCCTGGAGGCGAGCTTCAGTTTTGATCGCCAGTGCTTCAGCGAGCTGGCCATCGACCAGTTGGCGGGGCACTTCCAGCACCTGCTCGCGCAGTTGGCGGCTGATGGTCGGCGTGCCCTGGGTGCGCTTAGCCTGCCGGTGGAAGACCAGCAGATGGTTGCCAGCTATCCAACTACGGCTTGCACCCAGGAGCTGATCGAAGCGCAGGCGGCGCGTACGCCTGAAGCGATCGCCGTGACCTTTGCCGGCCAGGCGCAGAGTTATGACCAGCTCAACCGCCGTGCCAACCGCCTGGCGCACAAGCTGCGCGCGCAGGGCGTGGGGCCGGATGTGCTGGTGGGCATCGCGGTGGAGCGCGGT
>NZ_JBOBDQ010000078.1:0-20217 GCF_050586565.1 Pseudomonas sp. WC1 | reverse complement strand
CACGGTTTTTGGTTCCTTTTTGCCACGACAAAAAGGAACTCGCCGTAAAGGCGAAAAGGTGACTGTGCGTCGACATCGCAAATGAATGCGCTTACAACTATAAAAACCGATGCCGATTGACTTTGACTTTGACTTTGACTTTGACTTTGACTTTGACTTACACAGCGTGCGTCTCGAAAGTTATATGCGCATTCATTTACGATGGGGACGCATAATCACCTTTCCGCCCTTACGGCGGGTCCCTTTTTGAAGCATCAAAAAGGAACCAAAAAATGCTCGCTCCATTCATCCGGCCCCTACGCTTCGCTTCGGGGTCCCCTCACTCCGGCCTTGCTCCCGGGAGGACCGCGCTGAACGCCCCATCCTGGGGCGCAGCGCTTGACGGGCATCCATGCCCGTCACCTCCCTCCGCAAGACCTACGTTCGGCCTCCTGAAGTCGCAATTTGTGTCGCCTGAATTATCGCGCACTTAGAAGCAAAAGCAGAGCAAGAGCAAGAGCAAGAGCAAGAGCAAGAGCAAGAGCAAGAGCAAGAGCAAGAGCAAGAGCAAGAGCAAGAGCAAGAGCAAGAGCAAGAGCAAGAGTAAGATACATGGAGTATATGAAGACTACTCGCAGTGTTTCTTCAGTTACAACTACTCGCTGACAAGCCAACTCCCAAAGGAAAGGTGTATCACCACCTCACCTGTGAAAGTTGGCTCATCACCTGTTCAAACAATTACAACTCGGCCGCCAATCTCGACCCTTGGTTAATCGCCCGCTTGGCATCAAGCTCAGCCGCCACATCAGCGCCACCGATCAAGTGCACCGATTGCCCGGCCGCCACAAGGCCATCATGCAACTCGCGCAGCGGCTCCTGCCCCGCGCAGACAACGATGTTGTCCACCGCCAGCACCTGCGGCTCGCCCTCGCCGATGCGCACATGCAGGCCGGCATCGTCGACGCCCAGGTACTCGACGCTGTTGAGCATCTGCACCTGCTTGTTCTTCAGCCCCGTGCGGTGGATCCAGCCGGTGGTCTTGCCCAGGCCGTCGCCAACCTTGGTCTTCTTGCGTTGCAGCAGATAGACCTGGCGCGCCGGCGCATGAGGCTCTGCCTTCACCCCGGCCACACCACCACGGGCCTCCAGCTGCGTATCAATGCCCCATTCCTTCCAGAACGCCTCACGGTCCTGACTGGTGGCCACGCCCTTGTGCACCAGGTACTCGGACACATCGAAACCGATACCACCAGCACCGATCACCGCCACCCGCTCGCCCACCGGCTTGCGCTCGAGCAGCACGTCCAGGTAGTTCAGCACCTTGGCATTGTCGATGCCGGGAATGGCCGGCGTGCGCGGGGCGATGCCGGTGGCCAGAATGACCTCGTCGAACTCGCCGGCCACCAGCGCAGCTACATCAACACGAGTGTTCAGGCGCAGCTCGACACCAGTGGACTTCACCTTGTTGCGGAAGTAACGCAAGGTCTCGTAGAACTCCTCCTTGCCCGGCACGCGTTTGGCCACGTTGAATTGCCCACCGATCTCGCCGGCAGCATCGAACAGCGTTACGGCATGACCGCGCTCGGCGGCCACGGTGGCCGCTGCCAGGCCCGCAGGACCTGCGCCGACCACAGCAATGCGCTTCACCGCCCGTACCGGCAGGTAGTTGAGCTCCGTCTCATGGCAGGCACGCGGGTTGACCAGGCAGCTGGTCAGCTTGCCGCCGAAAGTGTGGTCCAGGCACGCCTGGTTGCAGCCGATGCAGGTGTTGATCTCGTCGCCACGGCCTTCGGCGGCCTTGTTGACGAAATCGGGGTCGGCCAGGAACGGCCGGGCCATGGAGACCATGTCGGCATCGCCCTCGGCCAGAACGGCCTCGGCCACTTCCGGGGTATTGATGCGGTTGGTGGTGATCAGCGGTATCTTCACCGCGCCGCGCAGCTTGGCGGTGACCTTGCTGAACGCCGCGCGTGGCACCTTGGTGGCGATGGTCGGGATGCGCGCCTCGTGCCAGCCGATACCTGTGTTGATCAGCGTGGCGCCGGCCTGCTCGACGGCCTTGGCCAGCAGTTCGATCTCGTCCCAGGTGCTGCCGCCCTCGACCAGGTCGAGCATCGACAAGCGGAAGATGATGATGAAGTTCGGCCCCACCGCCTCGCGCACCCGCTGCACGATTTCCACGGCCAGGCGCATGCGGTTCTCATAGCTGCCGCCCCAGCGGTCGGTGCGGTGGTTGGTGTGGGCGGCGAGGAACTGGTTGATGAAGTAGCCTTCCGAACCCATGATCTCGACGCCGTCGTAGCCGGCGCGCTGGGCCAGGCTTGCGCAGGTGACGAAATCGCGGATCTGCTTCTCGATGCCCTCCTCGTCCAGCTCCTTGGGCTTGAACGGGTTGATCGGTGCCTGGATGGCGCTGGGCGCCACCTGTTTCGGACTGTAGGCATAGCGCCCGGCGTGGAGGATCTGCAGGCAGATCTTGCCACCGGCGGCATGCACGGCCTCGGTGACGACCCGGTGCTTGGCAGCCTCTTCCTCGGTGCTGAGCTTGGCCGCGCCGGAGTACACGCCGCCTTCATCGTTGGGCGCGATGCCACCGGTGACCATCAGGCCGACGCCACCACGGGCACGCTCGGCGAAGTACGCGGCCATGCGTTCGAAGCCGCCGGGGCGCTCTTCGAGGCCGGTGTGCATCGACCCCATCAGGGTGCGGTTGCGCAAGGTGGTGAAACCCAGGTCGAGGGGGGCCAGCAGGTGCGGGTAACGGTCGGTAGCCATGGATGGACTCCACAGTTGGCATGATCACGGAATGCGGGCGCCTCTGCCGCTGTCTACACCAGCTCGCGGGGCCCGTCGGTTGTCTGAGGCCGACATTAAACAGGCGTTTGAACACGCTCAATGATCGAAACTGACAACTTATTGATCCTGCTGCACAGCAGGTCTACCCTAAGGCACCTCTACCGCACAACGCTGGACCGTTCCATGCGCAAACTGCTAGCCGGCGCCCTGGCGCTGGTCACCCTCGCCGCCCTCTGTGGCTACGGCTTCTGGACCCTGCAGCGTCCAGAAGGCCATTACCTGTCCGACCTGCGCATCGAGCTGGCCCTCAACCAGGGCGTGCCAGGCGAGCACGGCAACCTGCTGGGGGTCGAGCCGCTGTTGTATCCGGGCGACTACCAGAACCTGACGCGCCTGCACCGCAAGCTCTCGGCCTACCTGGAGCAGGCCCGTGCCCAAGGGCTGGTCAACCCGCGCACCGTGGTGGTACTGCCCGAGCATATCGGCACCTGGCTGTGGGCTCGTGGCGAAAAGCGCGAGCTGTACCAGGTGACCCAGCGCAGCGAGGCCTGGCAGTGGCTGGAGTTGAGCAACCCGCTGCGCTACGGCCTGGCGATGCTCGCCGCCAGCGGCGACGACCGCCGCTCGGACGCCCACCTGCGCATGAAGGCCGCGCAGATGGCTGCCGACTACCAGCAGCTGTTCGGCAACCTGGCCCGCGAGTTCGGCGTCACCCTGGTGGCCGGCTCCATCGTCCTGCCCGCGCCCTACGTCGAGAACGGCGTGCTGCGCACCGGCAACGGCCCGCTTTACAACAGCAGCCTGGTGTTCGCCAGCGACGGTTCGGTGCTCGGCCAGCCTCAGCACCAGCAGTACCCCGACAGCGAAAGCCGGCGCTACATCCAAGGTGGCCAGCAACACCCCCTGCAAGTGCTGGAGACCCCCGCCGGGCGTCTGGGCGTGCTGATCGGCAGCGACAGCTGGTACCCGGCCAACCATCAGCAACTGGCCGCGCAATCGGTGCAAGTGATCGCCAACCCGGTTTTCCTGAGCGGCAAGCACAGCTGGCAGGCGCCCTGGCGTGGCAATCGCCACCAGGCGCAGGCCGCCGACCTGCCGCTGCGACGCGGCGAGGTCAGTGAGCAACGCGCCTGGCAGCAACTACCGCTGGCCGCCAATGACAGCACCCCGAGCATGAGCGTGTTCATGCGTGGCCAGTTCTGGGAGCTGGGTAGCGACGGCCAGGGCTTTGCCAGCCAAAGCGGCACACTGTGGGTCGGCAACGACAGCCACGGTGCGCGCCTGCTCAACCTGTGGCTGTGACGCCATGCCCCGCCCCCGCGTGCGCCTGGGTGATCTGTCAGTAGGTTTCGTCCAGCCCCTGGCCGAAGCACTGGCCATGCTCGGCCACGACCCGCAGCCGCTGCTGCTGCGCTACGGCCTCGACGCCAGGCGCCTGGCCGAGCCAGGCGCGCGCCTATCGATTCCGCGCTACATGCACCTGGGCCATGCGGCGATCGCCTTGTCCGCCGAACCGGCCCTGGGCCTGCACATGGGGCGCCTGAGCCGCCTGGCCCAGGCAGGGCTGGCCGGGGTGACTGCCGCGCAGGCACCCACCCTCGGCGAAGCCGCTCGCACCCTGCTGCGCTTCGAACCGTTGTATGCCGCCAACTACCGGGGCCGTTCGAGTTTCCACGAAGACACCCAGGGCGCTTGGTTGAGGTTCTATTCCATCAGCCCCTACAACAGCTACAACCACTTCGTGGTCGACTCGATGCTCGCGGGCTGGCTGGCGCAGCTCGGCGCCCTCACCGCCAGGCCGGTGCAAGCCGAACGTCTTGAGATCGAATTCGACACTCCCGCCTACGCCGCGCAATACCAAGGCCTGTGTACGGGCACCGTGCATTTCGGTGGCACCGCCAACCAACTGCGCCTGAGCCGGGCCACCCTGGACCTGCCGAACCTGCAGCACTGCCCCAGTACCTGGCAGCACTTGCTGCAGCTGTGCGAAGCGGAACTGGCCCAGCGCACCCGTGTGCGCAGCCTGGGCGAGCGCATCACCCATCTGCTGGGCCCACTGCTCAATGGCGGGCACGAACCGGACCTGGAGGAAGTGGCGCGGCACCTGCAACTGCCGACCTGGACGTTGCGCCGCAAGCTGGCCGAGGAAGGCACGCGCTTTCGCAACCTGCTCAACGACACACGGCGTGACCTGGCCGAGACCTATATTCGCGATACGGAACTGGCCTTCGGCGAGATCGCCTATCTGCTGGGATTCGCCTCGGCAGAGGCGTTCCAGCGCGCGTTCAAGCGCTGGACGGGGCTGACCCCGGGGGAGTTTCGCCGCCATCAGCGGCAAGTCGGTTAGAGCTCGGTGGCGTCGTCGGCCGGCTCCGGCAGGTCCAGCTCATAGGCCTGGAACTCGAGCAGTTCTTCCTGGTAATCGTCCATCTTCACGCCCCTCATTCGTCGTTCTTCTGTCATTGCGCCAACCTAAGCCAGCGTAATGACAGAATGATTACAGCGCTATGAACGATAAACGTAGCAGGCACCCAGGAAGTTATCGACGAGTCAGAGTGGCGCCGGCGCCTGCTCTGCCGCCGGAGCTTCCTGCTGAACCTGGATCGGCGCTGGCTCGACAGGCGGCGCGATGGGTTGCGAACCCTTGCTGTCATCCACCACCGGCGCGGCCGGGGCCTCGCTGGACGGCACGGGAGGCGCTGGAGTGGCAACGGGCGCAGGCGCTGCGGCAGGGGGGGCAGCAACCGGTGTCGATACCGGGGCCGGTGTCTCTGCCACGCTTTCGGCTACCGGGGTGACGGGCTGCGGTACGGGCGCCAGGGCAGCGGGCGCAGGCTCCGGCAGGCCCAGGTCGGCGGCAGGTTTCTCCACCTTCGGCTCGGCGGCGGGTTCGGACTTCTCCGGCTTCTTCGGTTTCGGCAGGTAGCTTTCCACCAGGGCGAAGTAACGATCGTAGAACTGCGCGGCGGTGACCGTCTCGCTGGCCACCTTGACCATGGAGTCGTCGGTGGAGCCGATCGGCATCGACACCGAACCCAGCACGCCAACGCCAAGGCTGGCGGAAGTGTTGGACTTCTTCAGGGCGTAGCGATCCTGCAGGGCGTTGGCGAACATGGTCGAGCGCTGCTTGTCGCTCATGTCCGGCACGCAGGTGATGTTGAAGCTGATCTGCAGGTGATTCTCGGCGTTCTGCTGGAAGCTCTTGTTGCCGGCGACCTGGTTGGCATCGCTGCTGGTGATGATGTAGCCCTGGCTGAGCAGCGCACGCCGCGCCGCCTCGCAGGAGCCGGCCTCGCTGCTGGCGAAGGTGCGGGAAAAGGTGCCCGAGTCATCGAAGTTCTCGTGCTCGTAGACGGCGGCCTTTTTCGAGGAACAGCCGGACACGCCCGCCAGCACGAGGGCCAGCCCGAGCGCGCCATAGACGGTTGATCTAGACATTGCCAATTCCGGGAAGAAACGAATGGGGCGTATTGTGCATCACATCGATCAGCGGCTGAAACCTTTGATCGGTGAAGAGTCTGTCAGCATTATTGGAAATCCTTGCCCATGGCCGGGCAAGCTGCTGAAACGAAAAAAGCGACCCTAAGGTCGCTTTTCCGTTGCTTCGAGGTGTTCAAAGGGCCTCGAGGCGAAGATGGCGCAGCGGACGGGACTCGAACCCGCGACCCCCGGCGTGACAGGCCGGTATTCTAACCGACTGAACTACCGCTGCGTATCGTTCAGGTTTGCACCCGATTGAAACTGGGATCTGAGCTTTCAAGCGCTACAGCGCGAAAGCCAGGAACAAAAAAGGCGACCTATCATCGCCTTTTCTGCTTGCTTTGAGCGTTCATGGGGCTCTCGGCGAAAGATGGCGCAGCGGACGGGACTCGAACCCGCGACCCCCGGCGTGACAGGCCGGTATTCTAACCGACTGAACTACCGCTGCGTATCGTTCAGGCTTGCGCCTGATTGAAACTGGGACCTGGCCTTGCGGCCTCAGACCGGTGCAAGCACCCATCTGGGATAAAATGGCGCGGCGGACGGGACTCGAACCCGCGACCCCCGGCGTGACAGGCCGGTATTCTAACCGACTGAACTACCGCCGCGCAGTGTTGGACTTGCGTCCTGTTTCTCTCTGCCAGAGCGCTTCTTGCAAAGCACCTTGGACCAGAAACCTCCTCAGGAAGTGGTGGGTGATGACGGGATCGAACCGCCGACCCTCTGCTTGTAAGGCAGATGCTCTCCCGGCTGAGCTAATCACCCCCGCGATGTTGCTTGTTGCGTTTGCTTCGCTGAGGCCGCGAAATTTACGCAGGTACCGATGCTAAGTCAATACCCCCATTGAAGTTTTTTTCAAAAAGGGCAAAAACAGCTGCAAGCTTGAAGCTGCAAGCGACAAGAAAAAGCTCTCGTCTCCCTCACTACCGTATTCGACCCGGAGAAAGACAAAGGGGACCTTACGGTCCCCTCTTGCAGCTTGAAGCTTATAGCTTGCCGCTCAGGTATAGATCATCTTGCGGGTCATCCCGCCATCGACCACGAACTCCTGGCCGGTGACGAACCCCGCCTGGCGCGACAGCAGCCACGCCACCAGCGCCGCGACGTCCTCAACCGTCCCCACCCGGCCAGCCGGATGCTGAGCATGGTCGGCGTCGCTCAGAGGCTCGGCGCGCCGCTGCGAAGGGTCACGGGCATCGATCCAGCCCGGGCTCACGGCATTGACGCGGATCTCCGGCGCCAGGCTCATGGCCAGGGCGTGGGTCAAGGCAACCAGCCCGCCCTTGCTGGCGGCATAGGCCTCGGTGTCCGGCTCGGATTGCCGGGCACGGGTGGAAGCCAGGTTGACGATCGCACCACCATGGGCGCGCAGGTAAGGTGCGCAATGCTTGGCCAGCAGCATCGGGCCATTGAGGTTGACCGCCAGCACCCGGTTCCATTGGGCCAGGGACAGGCTCTCCAAGGTCTGGTTGTGCGGGTTGGCGATCGCCGCGTTGCACACCAGCGCGTCCAGTCGGCCAAACTGCCCGAGTACCTCGGACACCCCGGCACTAACCTGGGCCTCGTCGGCCACATCCATGGTGATGAACCAGGCGTTGTCGCCCAGCGCCTTGGCGACCTTGGCGCCACGCGGGCGGTCCAGGTCGCTGAGCACCACCTGCCAGCCCTCGCAGATCAACCAGGCGGCGATGCCCAGGCCGATGCCGCGGGCGGCACCGGTCACCAAAGCCACCCGACCATTATGGCCGGGCTCGCCACCCTTCCAGTCGATCACAGCGCCGCCAGGCCACGAGCCAGATCGGCTTGCAGGTCGGCCACGTCTTCCAGACCAACCGCCACGCGCACCAGGCTGTCACGGATACCCGCCGCTTCACGCTCCTGCGGCGTCAGACGCCCGTGGGAGGTGGTGGCCGGGTGGGCGATAGTGGTCTTGCTGTCACCGAGGTTGGTGGTGATGGAGATCACCCGGGTGGCGTCGATGAAGCGCCAGGCACCTTCCTTGCCACCCTTCACCTCGAAGCTGACCACCGCGCCGAAGCCGCTCATCTGGCGCTTGGCCAGTTCATGCTGCGGATGGCTCGGCAGACCGGCGTAGTGGACCTTCTCGATACCGTCCTGCTGCTCGAGCCACTCGGCCAGCACCTGGGCGCTCTCACAGTGGGCGCGCATGCGCAGCTTGAGGGTCTCCAGGCCCTTGGTGAAGACCCAGGCGTTGAACGGGCTGAGGGTCGGGCCGGCGGTACGCAGGAAGCCCACGACTTCCTTCATCTGCTCGCTGCGCCCGGCCACCACGCCGCCCATGCAACGGCCCTGGCCGTCGATGAACTTGGTCGCCGAGTGGAACACGATATCGGCACCGAGCTTGAGCGGCTGCTGCAAGGCCGGGGTGCTGAAGCAGTTGTCCACCACCAGCAGCGCGCCACGGGCGTGGGCGATTTCGGCCAGGGCGCTGATATCGACCAGCTCGGCCAGCGGGTTGGACGGCGACTCGACGACCAGCAGCTTGGTGTTGGCCTTGATGGCCTTTTCCCAGCCGTTCAGGTCGACCAGCGGCACGTAGTCCACCTGCACGCCGAAACGCTTGAAATACTTCTCGAACAGGCTGATGGTCGAGCCGAACACACTCTGCGACACCAGCACATGGTCGCCGGCGCTGCACAGCGACATGACCACGGCGAGAATCGCCGCCATGCCGGTGGAGGTAGCCACGGCCTGCTCGGCGCCTTCCATGGCCGCCAGGCGCTCCTCGAAGGCGCGCACGGTGGGGTTGGTGTAGCGCGAATAGACATTGCCCGGCGTTTCGCCGGCAAAGCGCGCGGCAGCGTCGGCAGCCGTGCGGAAGACATAGCTGGAGGTCAGGAACAGCGCTTCGCTGTGCTCGGCCTCCGGTGTACGGTTCTGACCGGCGCGCACCGCCAGGGTGTCGAAACCGACACCCTCGAGGTCACTGTCCAGTCGACCGGCATCCCATTGTTCGGTCATGCCGTCGCTCCCAAATCAGTTGTTGTACAGGTCGATGATCGCGCTGACCGCCTGGGTCTTCACCTTGGCCAGGTCATTACGGGCCTGCTCGATGCGGTCGAGGTAGGCTTCGTCGATATCGCCGGTGACATACTCACCGTTGAACACCGCGCAATCGAAATGCTCGATCTTGATCTTGCCGCCACCGACCGATTCGATCAGGTCCGGCAGGTCCTGGTAGATCAGCCAATCGGCGCCGATCAACTCGGCCACCTGTTCGGTGGTACGGTTGTGGGCGATCAGTTCGTGAGCGCTCGGCATGTCGATGCCGTAGACGTTGGGGTAGCGTACCGCTGGGGCCGCAGAGCAGAAATAGACGTTCTTGGCGCCGGCTTCGCGGGCCATCTGGATGATCTGCTTGCAGGTGGTGCCGCGCACGATCGAGTCGTCCACCAGCATCACGTTCTTGCCGCGGAACTCCAGCTCGATGGCGTTGAGCTTCTGGCGCACCGACTTCTTGCGCGCGGCCTGGCCGGGCATGATGAAGGTACGACCGATGTAACGGTTCTTGACGAAGCCTTCGCGGAACTTGACGCCCAGGTGGTTGGCCAGTTCCAGCGCCGCGGTGCGGCTGGTGTCCGGGATCGGGATGACCACGTCGATGTCGTGCTCGGGGCGTTCGCGCTGGATCTTCTCGGCCAGCTTTTCGCCCATGCGCAGGCGCGCCTTGTATACCGAAACGCCGTCCATGATCGAATCCGGACGGGCAAGGTACACGTGCTCGAAGATGCACGGCTGCAGTTTCGGGCTCTTGGCGCACTGTTTGGTGAACAGCTGGCCGCCTTCGGTGATGTACACCGCCTCGCCCGGCGCCAGGTCGCGAATCAGGGTGAAGCCGAGCACGTCCAGGGCGACACTTTCCGAGGCGATCATGTACTCGACGCCTTCGTCGGTGTGACGCTGGCCAAACACCACCGGACGGATGCCGTTGGGGTCACGGAAGCCGACGATGCCGTAGCCGGTGATCATCGCCACCACCGCGTAGCCACCGACGCAGCGGCTATGCACGTGGGACACGGCGGCGAACACGTCTTCTTCGGTCGGCTGCAGCTTGCCGCGCACGGCCAGCTCGTGAGCGAACACGTTCAGCAGCACTTCGGAGTCGGAGTTGGTGTTGACGTGGCGCAGGTCGGACTCGTAGATCTCCTTGGCCAACTGCTCGACGTTGGTCAGGTTGCCGTTGTGCGCCAGGGTGATGCCGTACGGCGAGTTGACGTAGAACGGCTGGGCCTCGGCCGAGGTGGAGCTGCCGGCGGTCGGGTAGCGCACATGACCGATGCCGATGCTGCCCACCAGGCGCTGCATGTGGCGCTGCTGGAAGACGTCGCGCACCAGGCCGTTATCCTTGCGCAGGAACAACCGGCCGTCGTGGCTGGTCACGATACCGGCAGCGTCCTGGCCGCGGTGCTGAAGCACGGTTAGCGCGTCATACAGCGCCTGATTGACGTTCGACTTACCGACGATACCGACGATGCCACACATGCGACGCAACCCCTACTTTGATGAAACTTGAGTGAAGCGCGCTCAGGGCTTGGTCGGCCCGAGCAACTGCTCCTTGAACGGAAGGTCAACGGGTGCGCTGACCCCACTGGACATCCACTGGCCGCTGAACCTGAGTATGAGGTTCTTCGACCAGTCGGCTACCAATAGAAATTGTGGTATCAGGCGCGATTCCTGCCACCACGGATCCTGTTGCACCGGCCCCAGGCTCAGCAGCCCGACCGCCACCACCACCAGCAGGCCCCCGCGCGCGGCGCCGAAGGCCATGCCGAGGAAGCGATCGGTGCCGGACAGCCCGGTCACGCGGATCAGCTCGCCGATGAGGAAATTGAGCATCGCCCCGACCAGCAGCGTGGCGACGAAAAGAATGGCGCAGCCGGCAATGACTCGTGCGGACGGCATCTGGATATAGCTTTCAAGATACTGCGCAAGCGAGCCGCCGAACATCCAGGCCACCGCGCCGGCGACAATCCAGATGAGCAGGGACAAGGCTTCCTTGACGAAGCCGCGCTTGAGACTGATCAGTGAGGAAATGGCGATGATCGCGATGATCGCCCAATCAACCCAGGTAAATGCCACGGTGTTGCCTGCCGACGTTTGAGGCGGCGCATTTTACCAGAGCGAGGGGCTGGGGGTAAGCGGAATGTCAGGAGTTTGAAGGGCTGCAGGCTGACTCCGGGGACAGCTTTACAGGTTTGAAAACCATCGCGGGGCAAGTCGCTTCGGTGCGCCGATGCGACTTGCCCCGCGATAGATGCTAACCACGTTCCGGCTGGAAACGTACCACGATGCCCTTTAGGTTCTGCTGGCGATTAATCACATCACGCAGGCGCTCGGCTTCCGCTCGCTCGATCAACGGTCCGACGAATACCCGGTTCATGCCGTCCGCCGAACGAATATAGGCGTTGTAGCCCTGGCTGCGCAGGGTCTTCTGCAGATTGTCGGCACCGGCCCGATTGGACAGGCTGGCCAACTGGATCGACCAGCTCACCGGCAGGCCGTTGACGTCGATCTTCGACGGCGTAGCGGGCTTGGCCGCGGGCGCGGTAGGCGCCGCGCTCGGTGCAGGCGCCGGACGGGGCTCGACCTTGGCTACCGGCGGAGCGGGCACCGGGGTCTGCGGTTTGGGCTGAGGTTGCGTCGCAGTCGGTGCCGGAGTGATCGGCTGGCTCGGCGTAGCCACCGGCGCCGTGGACTCGTCGACCACCACTACAGGCTGCTCGCTCTGCTCCGGCAGCGGTTGTGGCTCCGGCACCTGCACAGGCTCCACCTGCACCTGGGGCAGATTGGGCATGGCCGGCGCTTCCGGCGCCTCGACACGCACCTGGCGCATCTCGTCCTCGCGGGTGAACAACATCGGCAGGAAGATCACCGCCAGCGCCACCAGCACCAGCGCACCGACCATGCGCTGCTTCATCCCTTTATCCAGCACTGCCATCTACTCCATCCTCGGAAACCTGCCGCTCAAGCCAGGCCAGGGCCTCGCCGACGCAGAAAAACGAACCGAACAGCAGGATCTGGTCATCCGCCGTCGCCCGGGCGCACTGCCCTTCGAGGGCAGCCGCAACACTGGCGTAAGACTTCACCGTCGCACCGAGGTTCGTCAAGGCATCCGCCAGTTCCGCGGCCGGGCGGCTGCGCGGCGTGTCCAGCGGCGCCACCGCCCAGTCGGAGACCTGACCGCGCAGCGGCGCAAGCACGCCGGGCAGGTCCTTGTCTGCCAACAGGCCGAAGACCGCCAGGCGTCGCCCCCTCACCGGGCGTGCCGCCAGGCGGCGGGCCAGATACTCGGCGGCGTGCGGATTGTGACCGACATCCAGCAACAGCTCGACACACTTACCCTGGAATGACAGACCACGCCGGTCAAGGCGACCGGTGATACGGGTATCCAGCAAAGCCTGACGAACCTTGTCGGCATCCCACGGCAGCCCCATCAGCAGGAAGGCCTGCAAGGCCAGGGCGGCATTCTCCATGGGCAGGTCGAGCAACGGCAGGTCATGCAGCTCAACGGGCGAACCGTCGAGCTGGCGACCACGCCAATGCCAGTGGTCAACGCTGCTATCCAGGTCGAAATCACGTCCACGCAGGAAGAACGGGCAATCCAGCTCGCGCACCTTGTCCAACAAAGGCTGCGGCGGATCAAGGTCACCGCACAGCGCAGGCTTGCCCTGGCGGAAGATTCCCGCCTTCTCGTAGGCTACCGACTCGCGGCTATCGCCCAGGTAATCGACGTGGTCGACGCCAATGCTGGTGACCAGCGCGATGTCGGCATCCACCAGGTTGACCGCATCCAGCCGGCCACCCAAACCGACCTCGAGCACCACGGCATCCAGTGCGGCTTGCTTGAACAACCAGAACGCCGCCAGGGTGCCCATTTCGAAATAGGTCAGCGAGATCTCGCCCCGCGCCGCTTCCACGGCGGCGAACGCTTCGCACAGGCGCTCATCGCTGGCCTCCTGGCCGTCGATCAGCACCCGTTCGTTGTAACGCAGCAGATGCGGCGAACTGTACACCCCGACCCTTAGCCCCTGCGAGCGCAGCAACGCGGCCATGAAGGCGCAGGTCGAGCCCTTGCCGTTGGTGCCAGTCACCGTGACCACACGGGGCGCCAGCGCGCCCAGGCCCAGGCGCGCAAGCACCTGTTGCGAGCGCTCCAGGCCCATGTCGATGGCCGAGGGGTGCAACTGTTCGAGATAGGCGAGCCAGTCGCCCAGGCTGCGCTGGTTCATCACGCGACGGCGGCGACCTCTTTGGCCGCTTCCGGCGTCGGCTGGCCGGTCATCTGCGCCAGCAGGCGAGCCAGGCGCGGGCGCAGCTCGTCACGGGAAATGATCAGGTCGATGGCACCGTGCTCCAGCAGGAACTCGCTGCGCTGGAAGCCTTCCGGCAGCTTCTCGCGCACGGTCTGCTCGATTACCCGCGGGCCGGCAAAGCCGATCAGCGCCTTCGGCTCGCCGACGATCACGTCGCCAAGCATCGCCAGGCTGGCGGAAACGCCGCCATAGACCGGGTCGGTCAGCACCGAGATGAACGGAATGCCTTCTTCGCGCAGGCGCGCCAGCACGGCGGAAGTCTTGGCCATCTGCATAAGCGAGATCAGTGCTTCCTGCATGCGCGCACCGCCGGAAGCGGAGAAGCAGACCATCGGGCAGCGATTTTCCAGGGCGTAGTTGGCAGCACGCACGAAACGCTCGCCGACGATGGCGCCCATCGAGCCGCCCATGAAGGAGAACTCGAAGGCGCTGACCACGATCGGCATGCCCATCAGGGTGCCGCTCATGGAGATCAGCGCGTCCTTCTCACCGGTCTGCTTCTGCGCGGCGGTCAGGCGGTCCTTGTACTTCTTGCCGTCACGGAACTTCAGGCGATCGACCGGCTCCAGGTCGGCGCCCAGTTCTGCGCGACCTTCTGGATCGAGGAAGATATCGATGCGCGCGCGCGCGCCGATACGCATGTGGTGGTTGCACTTAGGGCAGACGTCGAGGGTCTTTTCCAGCTCCGGGCGATACAGCACGGCTTCGCAGGACGGGCACTTGTGCCACAGCCCTTCCGGCACCGAGCTCTTCTTCACCTCGGAACGCATGATCGAAGGGATCAGTTTGTCTACCAACCAGTTGCTCATGCTTGCTTTCTCCAGTATTGGCCGGGGAGACCTTTGCGGCCCCGCCCTGCCCTTGAGCTCAAATTCTTCTGTAAAGCGACGATGGGCCGACCTTGGGCCGCCCCACCTCCAATTCTTCCCCGGCATGCCCCGCGCTCTGGCGCGGCCTGGCAGCACCGGGCTGCGAAAGCTATGGACGATGGCGCGCGGCCAGCCGTCACATCCGCGTTCAAGCGTGCTTGACCGCCTGCATGAAGGCTTCGATCCTTGCCGCATCCTTGATGCCTTTGGCCTGCTCCACGCCGCCGCTGACATCCACCGCGTACGGGCGCACCCGGCGAATGGCCTCGGCGACGTTGTCAGCCGACAGGCCACCGGCAAGGATGATCGGCTTGCTCAGGTGTTGCGGAATCAGTGACCAGTCGAACGCCTCGCCGGTTCCTCCCGGCACGCCTGGTACATAGGCATCCAGCAGGATGCCGCGAGCGCCAGCGTAGTGCCGGCAGGCGGCCTCCAGGTCATCCCCCGGGCGCACCCGCAGGGCCTTGATCCAGGGGCGGTGGTAGCCCTCGCAATCGGCCGGGGTCTCATCGCCGTGGAACTGTAGCAGGTCCAGGGAAACCACTTCGAGGATCTCGTTGAGCTCGCAGCGCGAGGCATTGACGAACAGCCCCACGGTGGTCACGAACGGCGGCAGCGCGTCGATGATCGTCCGCGCCTGACGCACCTCCACCGCCCGCGGGCTTTTCGCATAGAAGACGAAACCGAGGGCGTCGGCGCCGGCCTCGACCGCAGCCAGGGCATCCTCGATGCGGGTAATCCCGCAGATCTTGCTGCGAACATTGCTCATGGACAGCCAACCTTGAGTGATCGGGAAAGCGCCGATGGTAGCAAATGACCTGTGCTCCGTCAGTCCGCCAGCGCCTCGTAGCCAGTAAGAAAGTGTGGGCCGATGTAACGCTGCGGCAGCGCGTATTCTTCCGGGTACTCCACCTGCACCAGGTAAAGACCGTAAGGGTGCGCGGTTACCCCGCCGTCACGGCGGTTGCGCCCCTCCAGCACCTCGCGGGCCCACTCCACCGGACGCTCACCGGCGCCGATGGTCATCAGCACGCCGGCGATGTTGCGCACCATGTGGTGCAGGAACGCGGTGGCACGCACATCCAGCACGATCATCCGCCCATGCCGGGTCACACGCAGGTGGTGGATGTGCTTGATCGGTGACTTGGCCTGGCACTGGCTGGCGCGAAAGGCACTGAAGTCATGGGTACCCAGCAGGTACTGCGCGGCCTCGGCCATGCGCTCGACGTCCAGCGGGCGGTGGTTCCAGGTGACTTCCTCGGCCAGGTGCGCCGGGCGGATCGGGTCGTTGTAGATCACGTAGCGGTAGCGCCGCGCTGTGGCCTTGAAGCGGGCATGGAAGTGTGCAGGCATGGGCGCCGACCAGACCACGCTGATGTCGTGGGGCAGGTTGAAGTTGGTGCCCAGGGTCCAGGCGCGCTCGTCGCGCACGGCGCGGGTGTCGAAATGCACGATCTGCCCGCAGCCATGGACGCCGGCATCGGTGCGCCCGGCGCAGATCACCGAGATAGGTTCGTTGGCCACCGTCGACAGCGCCTGTTCCAGGGCCTGCTGGACACTCGGCACGCCGCTGGCCTGGCGTTGCCAGCCGCGATAGCGCGAACCTTTGTATTCCACGCCCAAAGCGATGCGGGTGTAGCCTTCGGCAGCCGATTCGGCGGCGGCGGTGTCGATGATGTCCAAGAGCGGCAAACCTGATGATGAAACGAAAGGCGGAAGTATACCGGCAAACCGTGCAGGGGCCGAAATGATCGCGGGGCAAGCCCGCCCCACGTCTTGCGTGAAAGCAGGCTTGCCCCGCGATGTACAGCTTTGCGTCAGACCAGGCGCGAGAGCATCTCGTTGGCTTCCTCGCGTTGGCTGTCGTCGCCGTCCTTGACCACTTCGTCGAGGATGTCACGGGCGCCCTGATGGTCGCCCATGTCGATGTAGGCGCGGGCCAGGTCGAGCTTGGTGGCTACCTCGTCGGCGCCGGAGAAGAAGTCGAAGTCCAGGTCGTCCAGCGGCTCGGGCTCCAGCGCCGCGTCCTCGGCGGTGAACGATGGCTGTGCAACCGATGGGGTCTCGAGGTTCTGCGACAGCTTGTCGAGCTCGGCATTGACGTCGTCCAGCTCCGAGGCGAAGTTCTTCGCCGCCGGCGAGTCGTCGTCCAGCGACAGCGACAGGTCGAAGTCCTCGGGCAGCTCCAGCTCGGAGATCGGATCAAACTCCGGAATCGCCTCGAAGGCCGCCAGCTCGGCCGCCACGTCCACCGGGGCTTCCTCGCTGCCGGTCGGAGCCGCCGGCTCTTCGGCGACATCCAGATCGAATTCAGCCAAGTCGTCGACATTTTGCGGTGTCGCCTGCGCCTGGGCGAGCAATGCCTCGAAATCGTCGTCGGCATCGGTTTCGGCAACGGCGGGTGCAGCCTCGGCTTCGGGCGCCTCGACGACCAGGTCCTCGAGACCGGCCAAGTCGAGGTGGTCATCCACCGGCAGGTCATCGCCCAGGCTCAGGTCGAAGGCGCTGTCCAGGTCGGCCTCTTCGACCACAGGCTCTGGCTCAGGCTCTGGTTCGGCCGCCACGACCGGCTCCACGACGACTTCCGGCGCGCTTTCACCCAGCTCCAGCTCCTTGTCCTGCAGCAGGTCCTGGACATACTGCTCATCCAGCTCGGCGGCCAGGGCCGCGGCCCCGGCAGCGCCTGCCGCAACCGCCGCGACACCCAGCATGGCCGGGAAGCGCTCCTTGAGCGCGGCGACCTCGGCCTGGTTCGCGTCGTTGACCACCAGCTTGCGCTCCTGGCCAGCGAACGCGTCCTGGTCGCCCTGACGTGCGTAGACTTCCATCAATTTGAGGCGCAGATCGCTGCGCTGTGGCTCGGAGGCCACCGCGGCTTCCAGCAGGTCGGCGGCATGGTTGAGGCGACCACGGGCCAGGCTTTCATCCACCTCGGCCAGCAACGCCGCGCGCGGATCAGCCGCCGGGGCGACGACGTCGGCAGGCGCCGCAGGCTTTTCCGCCGCAACGGCTGCAGCAGCCGAGGCAGCCACTACCGCAGGCGACAGAGTCACGCTTGGCGCCGACACATCCAGGCCTTCAAAACTGCTCGGAGGCAAGTCCAGGTCCGGGCCACGCTCGCCATCCTCGGCCAGGGCACGGGCCATGCGCAGGTGTTTCTCAGCTTCCTGCTGGGCCTTGCGCTTGCGGGCCAGAAGCAGCAGCAACAACAGCAGCACCAGGAATGCGGACCCGGCAATCAAGCCCAGCAACAGCGGATTGCCCAGCAGTTGGTCGAGCATGCCGGGCTCTTCGCTGGCCGGTGCCTCAGCTGCCGCATCCTGTGGTGCGGTGTCGGCCGCGGCAGGCGCCGGGGCGACCACCGGTTCGGCAGGGGTCAGTTGCGCGTTCACCGCAGGTTGCGCCGGAGCCGGCTCGCCCGGCAGCGCCGCTGCCGGTGGCTGTGGCGCCGCGGCGCCCTGGGCCTCCAGACGCGCCAGCTGGTCGTTCTTCAGCTCGATCAGGCGCTGCAGCTTGTCCAGCTGGCTCTGCAGGTCGACCATGCGGCTCTTGAGTTCATCGTTGTCACGGCGGCTGGTGTCGAGGCTTTCCTGGGCCATGGCCAGCTTGTCGCCCAGCGCCTTGGCCTCGCCGGCCGCGCCCTTGCCGCCCGGCGCCACCAGGCGCAGGTTGTCGCCCTGGGCAATGCGCGCGGGCGCCGCGCCAGCTTCGCCACGGCGGGTGGCGTCCAGTTGCCGCGCACGCGGGCCGAGGCGGCGGCCTTCGCGCCAGGCGGCGTACTGCTCTGCGACTTCGCGGTTGGCCTGGGCCTGTGGAATGCTCTGCACCTGCTGCTGATCGGGCAGGCGCAGTACCTGGCCGGTCTTGAGCTGGTTGATGTTGTTGCCGATGAAGGCATCCGGGTTAAGCGCCTGGATGGCCAGCATGGTCTGCTGGATCGAGCCGCCGTTGGTGTTGCGCGCGGCGATCTGCCAGAGGGTGTCACGGCGCTTGGTGGTATAACTGCCCGCACTGACAGCCGGGTTGATGCCCGCCGGGGCCGGCTGGCTGCCCTGGGCCTGGTCGAGCAGCACACTGTAGTCGCGCAGCAGGCGACCCTGGGGCCACATGACCTGGACCAGGAACTTGACCACCGGCTCCGGCAGCGCCTTGCTGGAGGTAACCCGCAGCACGCTCTTGCCGTTGGGGTTGATCACTGGCGTGAAGGTGAGGTCTTCGAGGTAAGGCGGGAAGGCCACCCCGGCCTTGGCGAACTCTTCCGGCGACGCCAGGCTTGGTGCCATTTCCGCCGCGGAGAGGTCGCGCACGTCGAGTAGTTCGATCTCGGCATCCAGCGGCTGGTTCTGCGCCGACTTGAGGGTCAGCTCGCCCAACCCCAGAGCGTTCGCCACCCCGGACGACAGCGCCGAGGCTGCCGCGATGGCCAGAACCAGTTTGCGAATTCGAAGCATGAACTCTTCCCTTGTATGAAACGTCCCGAAAACCCTTGTGCGGTGCAGGACAAAATAGCTCGCAGTATCTTTTACGCCATGTGTTTTATCAACAATTGTGCCGCCTGCACGGCGTTCAGCGCCGCGCCCTTGCGCACATTGTCGGTGGTCAGCCAGAGATTGAGCTGCTGGTCTTCATCGACACCGTGGCGTACACGTCCAACATAGACCACGTCCTGGCCCACCGCGTCACCCACAGGCGTCGGATAATCACCCGGCTCGACCAGCTCGATGCCCTCGGCGGCCTCCAATGCGGCGTTGACTGCCGCCAGATCGACCGGTCGACGGCTCTGCAACGCCACACTGAAGCTATCGCCGAAAAACACCGGGACTTGAATGCAGGTCACGGAAATCTTCAATTGCGGCAAGTCCAGCACCTGGCGCAGCTCGCTCACCAGACGGCGCTCCACCGCGGTATGCCCCTGCTCGTCGGCCGCGCCAACCTGGGCCAACAGGTTGAAGGCCATCTGTCGGTCGAAGAAGCGCGGCTCCAGAGGACGTGCGTTGAGCAGTTCGGCGGTCTGGCGGGCGAGCTCGCTGACTGCCTCCCTGCCCTGTTCCGAAACGGCCAGGCAGGCATTGACCTGCACGCGCTCGATGTCCAGCAACCCCTTGAGCGGCGCCAGCGCCACCGCCAGGGCCACCGCGCCGGCGCTCGGGCTGGTGATCAACGCGGGCTGCGCGAGTTCGGTGACGCGCTCGCTGTTAGCTTCCGGAACCAGCGCGGTAGCGCCTTCCAGGGCGCCAGACAGGTCGATCACCGCGCAACCGGCGGCGATGGCCTTGGGCGCGAAGCTGCGGCTGACGGCGGGGCTGGCGGCGAAGAAGACCAGCCTGACCTGGGAGAAATCGAAGCTGTCCACTTCGCGGACCTTCAGTTTCTTGCCCGCGAACATGACGCTGCTGCCGGCGGATTCCATGCTGGCCAGCAGGTGCAGGGTGGAGACCGGGAAGGCCACTTCCTCGAGGATCTGGACGAGGGATTCACCTACTGTGCCGGTGGCGCCGATTACGGCTATGTCCAGGGCGTTGGGGGTCATGAGATCGGTTCCTTTTCCAGGGGGTACGGCGGGGGAGCGGCACTTTACTTGGATTGTGGGGTGGGAGGTAGGGGGTGGGTTCGGGTTCGGGTTCGGGTTCGGGTTCGGGTTCGGGTTCGGGTTCGGGTTCGGGTTCAAGAGTGTGGGTTTTGATTTATTTATGCGCATTCATTGGCGATGTCGACGCATTATCACCCTTCCGCCATTACGGCGGCCTACTTTTCTCGTG